>DASYTP010000159.1:0-4944 GCA_036002145.1 Bacteroidota bacterium
GCGACAATTTTATTTCTCTCCTTGTAGTGTATTGCCTCACGGCAGCTCACGACGATTTTCCCCTGATGAAATTTCACGTTCCCCACAAGCCGTCGCGCCGCTTCGCCGTCGATGACAAGCCCCATGAGGCTGTCGGCATGATCAAGCTCGATGACCTTTTCTTGCTGGGCACGGGCGCAGGGATACCAGCACAATACCAGCATCGACACAGCGAGGAATCGCGACAAGCCTGTATCGTTGATCCTCTCACTCATCCGTTTTCGCTTGGCCCGCGACTTCGAAAATGGTGTAATGCTTGAGGTCCTGGTCCGATTCGAATCCGTGTCCCTGCAGATGCTCCTTCGGGGAGCTGATATCCACGAACGCTTGCGTGTGGATTTTCCGCGTGGCGTTCGTCCAGTACAAGTCTTCCGTCATCAGTGTGGTTCCGCTGTCCGAGACAACCAGGACGTGATCGTGCGCCTCGAAATCATGCGTGACATCGTCGACTCTCCCGCGCCTGGCAGTGAGTGTGGAAGTGTGATGTTGTTGATCGTCATAGAAATCGACGCTAATATTGGAGTCAAGCATCGTAAGATTCCGATCGGGATACATGACAATGTGTCCCGCGTGAAGGATCCCGCCGACTCTGCCGGAATCCGTGAAAACGATCTTTGCGTCCCAGCTTTCCTGTGCCGGGATATTTCCATCGATGCTCCACGTGATCGGAGGCTTGATTCTTTCTTCGCAAGAGAATGAGAGTATGGCGAAGAGGGCTAAGAGCAGGGAGAGAAGCGCCCTGAGTATGGGGGGATGCTCCGCTTGCGCCCGGAGTCGTCGGGAATGTTGCCACTTCTTCAATTATTGCGTCTCCGTTCCCAATCCCGCTTTCACCAACTCATGGAGATGAATCATACCGACGGGATGGTGCTGGAGGTCGACGACGACAAGCTGGGTGATATTGTGAGCCTCCATTTCCTGCAACGCGACAGCGGCCAGGACGCCGGGTGAGATCGTCTTGGGATGTTTGTTCATCGACTTCTCCGCGGTGATGTTCCTGACGTCCATCGTTTTCTGCAGCAAGCGCCGCAAGTCGCCGTCGGTGATGATCCCCACGAGCCTGTCATTGTCATCCACGACGCATGTGGCGCCGAGCCGCTTGGAGGTCATTTCGAGAATGACATCGCCCATCGGCACGTCCCGTCTGACCCTCGGGATCGCGTTTCCGCTTACCATGAGTTCCTCGACCTTCAGCAGCAGTCTCTTTCCGAGAGTACCCCCCGGGTGATACATGGCGAATTGTTCTGCCGTAAAGCCCCGTTCGCCGAGCAGCGCCATCGCGAGCGCGTCTCCGAGCGCGAGCGTCGCCGTGGTTGAAGACGTCGGGGCAAGGTCATAGGGACACGCTTCTTCTTTTACGCTGACATCCAGCGCAACGTCCGCGCTCTCCGCAAGCTTCGAATTCATATTGCCGAGCAGCGCTATGACCTTCACCCCGATCCGTTTGAAGATCGGCAGGAGGTCGTTCAACTCCACCGTATCACCGCTCTTCGAGAGGCACACAACGACGTCTTCTTTCCTCACCATGCCGAGATCGCCATGGACGGCGTCGGTGGGATGAAGAAACAGGGCCGGTGTGCCGGTGGAGTTCAGCGTTGCCACGATCTTCCGCGCAACGATCCCCGACTTTCCCATGCCTGTAACAGCGACCCGGCCTTTGCACTGGAAGATCATCTCCACCGCAAGGGCAAATTTCTCGTCGAGACGGGATTCCAGTTCAGCGACCGCCTCAGCCTCGATCCGAATAACTGCCTTCCCTTTCTCGATGATTGTCTCTCTGTCACTCATGGTTTTTTCGTAGAAAAGATTCTTCTCAGTTTCGAGGTTATTCCCCGATGCTCCATTATTTCCGTTACAACCGGGCCTTCGAGACGGACTTTTGCCTTCAACTTGTTGTACGTGAGAAATGCATACGCGAGATCATCGTCGGAAAAGGCGGGGAGATCGGTAAACAACCGTTTGGAATCGAGGGCAAGATTCGGCTCACGGATGTTCTTATGAAGCATAAGCTCGTTATAGTAATTTGTCACCGGGATGAGGTGGTTGACCTGTGTCCCGGCTTCATGTACCCAGAGTCGCCGGTCCTTTTCACAAATCGCAAGGACGAAGCGCCGATCCACATTCGTGGGGTCGCGCATCCCAACTTCCCGAACGTTCCCGCCGCACTGCGGACATCCGTTCCCGGGCGACCACGTCGAGTATGTCCAACGGCGAATTTCCACGAGTTCATTCGGCACCTCGTCGGCATGTTGACCGACAATCTCGACTGAAACCTGATCATCCCGAATTTCCCTCAGGGTAATCGAGATTGTGCCGACACTCGTTACCACCGCTCCATAAGCGAAGACCGGAGCGAGCGGAGAACTAAAATCAAGTTCGCCGCCTCCGTGTCCAAGGATGATCTCCCCTTTCCCGCGTCTCCCTTCGCCAATGATCATCATGGATTGAATCGCGTTGCGGTATGATTTGTAGCCCGCGCGATCATCGGGAAGAATCCATTCGACCCACTCACGCTCACGTCCTGGCAATGGCTGCGGATACACGGCTCGTTCACCCCCCGATCTTCACAGGAGTCTCTTCGTCCGCAGAATCATGTCGATTACCTCTCGGACCGCTCCTCGTCCCCCCGGCCTGGTCGCGACATAATCGACTTGCCCGCGAACGGTTTCCATCGCATCGATCGGAGCCGCGCTGAATCCGACTTCCTTAAGCAATGGGAGGTCAAAATCATCGTCACCAATGAAGCAGAATTCCCGGCCTTTCAACCGATACTTTGATTTCACCTTTTGATACACCAGGATCTTGTCCATTCGGTTTTGATAGAGTTCCTTGATGCCGAGCTTTGCGATGCGCAGCTCTGTTGCCTTCGATTTTTTTCCGGAAATCACCGCAAACTTCAATCCCAGCGACATCGCCCTGGTGATTCCAAATCCGTCATGCGCGTCGAAGTGCCGGTATTCCGTGCCGTCGGATCCGAAAATAATCATGCCGTCGGTGAGGACACCATCGACGTCGAGAAGAATCATTTTGATCGGGGCAAGTTTTTTCTCCAGCGATTTCCGGATCGTGAGCTCAGATGGCAAGCTTATCCTTCACGTAATGGTCGATCATGGTGACTTGTTTCACCAGCTCCTCAAGAAGCCCGAGCTTGAGCTGGCTTGCCGCGTCGCTCAGGGCACGTGACGGATCGGGATGCGTTTCAACGAACAGACCGTCGATTCCGACCGCCGTACCGGCGCGAGCAAGTGGAAAAATAAATTCCGGCTCCCCCGCCGAGTGGTTTTTTCCCCCGCCCGGAAGCTGCACGGAATGGGACGCGTCGAGGATCACCGGATACCCCATTGCCCGCATGATCGGGAGCGAACGCATGTCGACGACAAGGTTGTGGTACCCGAACGTGGCACCGCGTTCTGTAAGCATGATGTCGGTATTGCCGGTCGCTGAAACTTTTTTCGCCTGGTAATCCATATCTTGAGGCGCCATAAACTGCCCCTTCTTGATATTGACGGGTTTCCCGGCCCGGCCAACCGCGCGGAGAAGCTCCGTCTGGCGGCAGAGGAATGCCGGCACCTGAAGAACATCGACAACTTCCGCAACCGGGGACGCTTCCAGCTCTGAGTGGACGTCGGTCAGCACGGGAACACCAAGCTCCTTTCTAACCTCCGCCAGAATCTTAAGTGCTTCGTCCATATCGAGGCCGGTAAACGACTCACCGCTCGTGCGGTTCGCCTTCTTGTACGATGCCTTGAAGATGAACGGCAGCTTGTGCTTCTTCGTAATCGCCAGTATCTCTTCTGCAGTCCGCAGTATCATCTCCCGCCCTTCAACGACGCACGGCCCCGCGATCAGCACGAGAGGACTTCCCCCACCGATGTTGATTTTACCGACTGTAATCATCCTGCGAGCCACTCTCCGGCAATTGAACTCGCTCATATTACAAAAATCTGTCGCAATTTCAAAAGTGAGAGAGGGGAATCCGGCATGAATACTACAATTGCATATCGTCCCCTAAACATGTATTTTCTGAACCATGTCGTCAGTGAAGGCTTACGCAAAAATCAACCTCGGCTTGCGCATCCTCGGCCGTCGTGAAGATGGGTTCCACGACATCGAAACCGTTTTCCATCGCGTAAATATTTTCGATGAAATCGCGATATCCCGCGCACCTGAAATTTCTCTCGACTCCAACCGGCCGGATCTGCCTTCCGGCGACGCAAACCTGTGCACGCGAGCCGCAAGAATGTTGCAGGCGAGGTACGACGTTAATGAAGGCGCACATCTTCAGCTCACAAAGAGGATTCCTGTGGGGGCAGGACTCGGCGGGGGTAGTTCGGACGCTGCCGCGACTCTTCTCGCTCTCAATAAGACATGGAAATTGGACCGCGATGTCTCAGAACTCGAACCTCTCGCGTTGGAACTCGGCTCGGATGTCGCATATTTCCTCCGCCAAGGCAGTGCCCACGCCACCGGTCGCGGCGAGAACCTTGAATATTTCGACCTCGACCTTCCTTACTGGATCGTTCTCGTGTATCCGAATATTCACATCTCCACTGCCTGGGCATATGAGCATACTCAAATCTCTAATCCCAAATCCCGAATCCCCCTCAAACAGATATTGCTTCGTGGTTTAGAAGACGCCAATAGATTGAAACCTCTCCTCCCCAACGACTTCGAGCCTTTGATTCTTCGAACCCATCCTGCCATTGCTCGACTCAAAAAGTCATTGTTCGATCTAGGTGCTGAGTTTGCTCAGCTGTCCGGCAGCGGCTCCTCGGTCTATGGATTATTCTCGTCCGGGGAGAGTGCGGACAACGCCACGGAGCAGCTCAGGAATGATCACGAGGTATTCATCACTGCACCACATTTCAAACCGGGAGAAACATAAGCGATTGCTTCTTGCCTCCC
>DASYTP010000160.1:0-4531 GCA_036002145.1 Bacteroidota bacterium
CGGAAGTCGATAATTATAGCGCTGGAGGGAGTTTCAGACCCGGGAAATGTTGGTACGATTCTTCGGACTTGTGATTGGTTCGGAGTGAATGCAGTGGGGTTGAGCAAAAACTCAGTTGATATCTACAGTCCTAAAGTCTTACGCTCAACCATGGGAGCGCTCTTTCATTTTCCTGTGATGAACGAAAAAGATGTGAAGGAATTTGCAAGGACCGCAAGAGCGCGACATTGTGAGCTGTTTGTCACCGCGGCGGAGGGGGGAGCTGAATTGCAGTCAGTCTCATTCCCGCCACGATCCCTGGTAGTCTTCGGGAATGAATCTCACGGCGTTTCGGATCCCCTCTTGCGAGCAGCCGATCATACGCTCACCATCCCCAAATACGGCAAGGCGGACTCACTGAATGTCGCAATATCGTGCGGGATAATTCTCAGCAGAATGCGGACACAGTTGACCGACACGCTGCCCACCACCTGAATCGCGAATCCTGAATCATGAATCATCGTTCATTTCTCCCCGGGAGCGAGTTCCTCTAACCGGCTGAGATCCAGCCTGAGCGTATGCACAGAGTCGGGAATAAACCTCCGATCGATCAACTGATCGATCGGGACTTTTGTCTTGATGAAGCCGAGGCTCATGCCCATATCCTGGATTTTTTGAAGCTCTTCGTCTGTTGGATTCAAATTGCGATAGGTCACCCGGTCGGCCGGCTGGGTGAGGACATATCTCAGCAGTTCAGCATCCTGACGGAAATAAGGGGAAACCAGCTTTGCCGCATCCAACCGATTCTGTTCGGTCCATTCGCCCGACTCGTAAATTCCGCGCACGAGGTCGTGAACAACCTCCGGCTTTTCCTTGATGAGGTCTTCGTGCACCACGAGGCAGCAGGAGATGAAGTTCGGCCAGATGTCCTTGGCGTAGTAGAGCACACGGCCGTGGCCATCCAGCTCCGCCTTAGCGCAGAATGGCTCGGCGACAATAAACGCGTCAACCGCCTTTGTTGCCAGAGCGGCCACCATCTCGGCCGGCGGCAGGACCACGAACTCAAACTCCCCGGGAGAAAAGCCCTCGTCACGGAGGAGCTTGTGGACGAAGAAGTTCTCGTTGCTGAACGGGCTGGGGATTGCGATTGTCTTGCCTCGCAAGTCACCAAACGATTTCGCGGGCAAGTCCTTTCGCACCACAAGCTGGGAGCCGTCACGATGGCCAAGGCAGCAGATACGAATGGGCACGCCCTGCTCGCGCATTCTCATGGCGATGGGCACGGTCAGGAAACCGGCTAATATCTTTTTGGATTTTAGCGCCTCGATGATGGGCGGGAATTCCGTAAATCGAATCGCGTCAAACTCAGTGCCTGTCGTGCTCGTTCGCGAGGCGTAGTCGGTGACCGGGCATGTGAGGTGACAGGTCACTGGAATGAATGCAACTTCAAGCGTTTGCCGGCTCCCTGCCACGTTGGGCTTGTGAATGTCCTCCTCCCAATGCGGCCGCGGTTTGTCCAACGCGCGAACGCGAAGAAAGACGATGACTCCAATCGCGGCGACAATAACAAGCGCGACGATAATACCAGGTGCGATGCGTCGACCACCCAACTTCTTCATGGCTTCCGTCCCGGCCCTTCCAGGCCCATTTCCGCCAGCACATCATGGATCGCCCTCACCACCTCGCCATGCGTCAGGTCGCGGGGGCGGGTCAAGCCGATTCTTTGCTCGCGTCGAATTTGCGCCGGCCGATCCGTAAGCACGATCACCCGGTCCGCCAGCTGGGCCGCCTCTTCGATGTCGTGCGTCACCAGGACCACTGTTCTCGGTCGCTCCTTCAACATTCGTGATAACTCCCACCGCATGCGCAATCGTGTGATGTAGTCGAGTGCGGAGAACGGTTCGTCCATCAGCAGGAGATTGTTTCCGCCTACCAGAGCGCGCGCCAGCTCCACGCGCTGACGCATGCCGCCTGAAAGCTGATGCGGATAGTGATCTCCAAATCCATTCAAACCAATCAGGCTGAGCATCTCGCTGAGATCGCGTTCACGCGCAACCCTGTCGGGTACGAACTGCAAACCGAGTTCGATGTTTTGAGCTGCTGTGCGCCAGGGGAAGAGTCCGTCCTCTTGATAGATCATGTGGCCAGGCTCGAACCGCTCTAATGTTCCTTCTGTCGGATAGTCATATCCCGACATGAGGTTCAGTAGTGTGGTCTTGCCGCAGCCGGAGGGCCCGACCAGAGCAACAAACTCTCCGCGCTCCACCTTAAGCGAAAGGCTGCGAATTACTTCCACTGCACCGAACGACTTGCATACTCCGTTGAGCTTGAGAATCGGGCCGCTCATAGAGGCGCCTCTTTCTTCTGACCCACTCTGATCCGTCCCGGGTATGTTCCTCTATTTCTCATAGCCCCACCGAACGCTGGGAATTCGTGTCAATTGCACAAGCGACCTGTCCAACGCAACCCCGATTAACCCGATAGCGGTCATGCCGACGACAAGAAGATCCGGGCGGAGCTGGTTGCGTGCATCCTGGATCAGGAAGCCAAGCCCATCTCGTCCGGCAATCATCTCGGCGGCCACGACCACTACCCAGGACATCCCGGCAGTGACGCGCAGTGCCGTGATGATCTGCGGCATGATGGCCGGGAGTGTTACCTGTGTCAGCAACTTGCCGCGGTCTAATCCATAGTCCTTCGCCACCCGAAAGTACACGGTCGGAATGTTGGCAACGGCTGCCGCGGTCGCCAGCACCATGGGAAAGAAGGATGCCATGAAAATGAGAAAAATCGCCGGCTTGTCGCCGAGTCCAAACCACATGAGGGCAAAGGGAATCCATGCCAATGGGGACAGACTGCGAAAAAAGTTGACGGTGGGCAGGAGCGCATCGCGCGCCTGGATTTTCAAACCGATAAACAGTCCGAGCGGAACTCCCAGAACAACTGCGATCAGGAAGCCGAGCGTGACGCGATACAGTGATGCGACGAGGTCATCGAGCATGCGCCCGCGCTGCACCTGTTCAGCAAAGCCCTGTACGACTTCCAGTGGAGAGGGCACGAGCCCGGCAGGGAACACCCGGGCACGACTGCACAACGCCCACACAACCACCCCAACAACTGGAAGGATGAAAGGTAACACTCGATTGGATCTTCGGGAAGCCAACCCACTATCCTCTCACTTCTCGCGGACGAGATGTCTGCGATCCCTGTTCGGTGGATGCGGTACTCTCGCTTGATTGAGACGGGATCCCGATACTCCGGATCGGACAAGTTCGGCGGAAGCCTCCCATTCCGGGTTATTTCGAAGTTCCAAGGGAATTAACGATAAAGTGGTTGAATGGAAACCTGGTTTTCGAAGTGATGAATGATAAGCAATCCTGCGCAGAATTTCAAGACGATTCCATGAAATCTCTGAACTACTTGACTCAGTGAGTTTTTTTCGATACAATTAAATCTGTCTCTCCCCAGCCCGTTTTCCTGTGAATTTATGAAGACGCATACGATTCGGTTCTTATCAATGATTGTTTTGCTTGGCGTAGGTTCGTGGTATCTCGATCCTGGAAAGGAATCTATGTCTTCGACCGACCTCCGGTTCACGGATGTCGCAAGCGAATCGCATTGTCTTAATACCCATTCCAAAGTGCGACTTTCCGGCAAATTCGATAACATCATGCCGTGGCTTTCTTCGGTCGGCGCCGCAGTTTGCGCTGCAGATTATGACAACGACGGCTTCGTTGATTTTTATGTGACGAACTCAGGACATGCTTCTCTCAATCGCCTCTTTCATAATCTCGGAAATGGTAAATTTGCAGACAGTGCAATCGCGGCAGGCGTCGCTGATTGCAACGCCGAGGGTGCATCGATGGATGCGATCTTCTTCGACTATGACAACGATGGAGATCAAGACTTATACCTTGTGAAATGGAGCGCGCCCTATATATTGTATGAAAATCTGGGGAACGGCAAATTCGCTGACGTCACGCAGCGTGCCGGGGTGGGATTCTGGGGAAATGCGAACGGCACGATCGCATTCGATTACAATCGCGACGGTTGGCTCGACATTTTTGTAGCAAATTATTTCGCCGACAGTGTGCTCGATCCCGCCACAAATACTCTTGCCCGAAACGACTTGTGGAACCCTGTTACGACAAAGATCATGCACACGACCTTCACCCATGCCGTCAACGGAGGTCGAAACGTACTCTTCAAGAATATGCACGATGGCACGTTCAAAGACGTTACGTATGAGGCAGGAGTCGGTCATACCGGCTGGTCGCTCGATGCGGGGAGCGGCGATCTTAATAATGACGGATGGCCCGATCTCTACGTCGCGAATGACTTCGGAGCCGACGAGCTGTATTTCAATACCGGCGCCACGGAAAATCCCCCGAGATTCCGGCTGGTGATAGATCCCGATGGACATCCGGGCATAGGGAACGATTGGTGGAAGGGCATGAATGTCGACATTGCAGACGTCGACGGGAACGGTCGAATGGATATTTATGTCACCAATATTCTTGCCAGACACTATAAGACTGACGAAGGCAACATG
>DASYTP010000161.1:0-2332 GCA_036002145.1 Bacteroidota bacterium
CCTCGTGAGAGGATACACCAAATGCTGGTTTTGTTCACATTATCAGGTACAATAGCCATGCCAAGGGTGGAAAGCATTTTTTTATGAAAAATGGGTCGAATTGGAGGACTACCATCTGACGAATTTATTTCCATTTCTGACATCGTGTCATTCCAGTGATCCATTACTGCCAAATCAAGTGTAGAGATGACAGGACGATGTTCTTGACTTTAGCCTCCATTTTTCCTACTATCGTTCAACATTGAGTCATGACTGAACAGGATATCAGGGAGCATCTTTCAACCAAAACCTTCGGAAAGCAAATCTACTGTCTTGACACCGTCGATTCGACAAACTCTTATGCAAAGAGATTGGCGTCCCAGGGCGCCGAGGAAGGGACGGTTGTCAGTGCGGAAGGACAGTTTGCGGGCCGCGGACGATTCAATAGAACGTGGATCTCTTCCCCCGGCAAGAACCTGACTTTTTCCCTGATCATTCGACCGAAGCTTCGCCCGGAGATGATTGGCATTCTTTCACTATATGCGGCAGTCGCACTGGCCCAGTCCGTGAAGGCGATTTCAACCACCTTACCAGCATGCAAGTGGCCGAACGATGTGCTCATCGATGGCAAAAAGGTCTGTGGAATTCTCTCGGAGGCGCTGTTCGTCGATCAGCGGGTGTCGGCAGTAATTATCGGCGTCGGAATGAATGTCAACCAGGTAGAGTTTCCGTCGCCTCTTGATTTGTCGGCAACTTCACTGGCACGTACGAGCGGTCATGAATTCGACCGGGGACTTGTACTTGCCCGCGTTCTTGGAAGACTCGAACAGCTCTACGCCTTCGTGCGGGACGGAAAGTTGACCGAGATTGTGGAGCAGTGGCAACTCTGCTCGACGACGGTGGGTCAGCAGATTACCGTCGAGCAACAAGGGGGTATGCTGAGAGGAATCGCGAAGCGAATCGACAACGACGGGAGTCTCGTCATTGTCTGCGACGGGACCGAACGAAAAATATTTTCCGGTGATGTGACAATGAATGAGGATGGGAGAACTTGATCGTTCTCGCGGCAGACATCGGCAATACGCGCACCACATTCGGGTTGTTCATCGGGAAAACGTTGGCCGCGACAACGCACATGAGAAGTGCAGACTTCTCAACCGAAAGAATATGGAAACAGGTGAGGAGCCTCCCCCGGCAATCCGGGATACTCCCTGCAGCTATTTCGGGTGTTGTGTTTTCTTCAGTTGTGCCCCGCTTGACCAGGATATGTTCTATCGCCATCAGGCGGCATCTCCGAAAGAATCCATTCGTCGTGGGAGGTGAATCAGGCGGCCTCCTTCGCATTGACTACAAGAATCCGAGGGAATTAGGCGCGGACAGAATATGTAATGCGGTCGCTGCCTTTCACGGGTATGGGGGCCCGGTCATCGTGGTCGATCTCGGGACGGCGGTAACCTACGACGTCGTCGCCGGAGATGGGACATTCCTGGGCGGCGCGATTGCGCCCGGAATACAAACTGCGGTGTTTGCGCTGCACCGACGAACGGCACAGCTTCCGGATATAGAAGCGCGGTTTCCAAGACACGTGATTGGAAAAAGCACCATTGAAAATCTCCAGTCAGGCATCCTCTACGGTGCCGTAGATGCGATGGAGGGGATGGTCCGGCGTATCAAAGCAGTTACCGGAAAACAGACGAAAGTGATTTTAACGGGAGGATATTCGGCGCTGATACGGAGGAAAAGCAAAATCTTCGATGCAGTCGAACCGGCATTGGTGCTGAAAGGCGCCCGCCTGATCTACGAGAGCGCAGGGACGAAAACGAGGTGACGCTCAGCGGCTCTCCGTAATCGGGAACAGGACGGAGAACTCCGTCCCCTGGTTTATTGTGCTCTCGACACGTATGCTTCCGCCATGGGCCTGAACGATCCAGTGAACGATGGAGAGGCCCAATCCCGATCCGCCCAATGCGCGGCTCCTCGCCTTATCGACACGATAGAATCTATCGAAGATACGGGGGATCTCCGCCGTCGGGATACCGATGCCGGTGTCCGCTATCCGGATCGTTCCCACACGGTTCTCGCGCGAGAGGCTCATCTCAATGTATCCATTCATGCTGTTGTACTTCACCGCGTTATCAATCAGGTTCAACAGCATCTGACGCAAGCGCTGTTCATCCCCCAGCATGGTCGCTTCATCTGCCTGGCGCAAGGTCACCGTGATGTGTTTCTGAGAGGCAATAATGACGCTTTCGTCATACGTCTCCCGGATAAGCTTGTTAAGATCAACCGGGATCCTTTCGATGACATCCTGTCCCGCATCTGCCCGGGCGAGCAACAGCAGGTTGTCGATTAT
>DASYTP010000162.1:0-4318 GCA_036002145.1 Bacteroidota bacterium
TCTTCATACGGCTCTCTGGACTTCCCGCGAGTAGTCGAAAATGGCTTCATATATTCTCTTCAAAAATGCAGGATCGAGATGCGCTTCTCCGGCAAATGCGAGAACGGATTCCATAATGTTCTTCTCGCGCTTTGCATCCCCGATCGCCGCCCCATGCTGTTTTTTCCATTTCCCGACCTCCTCCACGAGCGCCTGGCGGTGGCTGAGAAGTATGACGATCATCTGATCGGTGAGATCTATTTCTTCCCGAATCCGCGCAACGGCCGTCTGCTTCCGGAGAAGCGACTGGCGCACGAGATGATCGGCGATAACGAGCGAGATCATCGATTCAACGACTGGAACCACTCGGGGGCAAATGCACGGGTCGTGACGGCCTTCGACTTTAATGGTTCGGTTTCTGCCCTTCGTGTCGACTGTTTTCTGGGCCTTCGGTATCGACGAAGGCGGTTTGACCGCGACCCGCACGACGATATCCTCGCCATTCGAGATGCCGCCAAGAATGCCGCCTGCAAAATTCGTCCTGGTCCGGATCCTACCGGTTTTTCGTTCCTTGTAAAATTCATCGTTATGCTCGCTGCCCCTCATTTTCGTTGCCGCGAATCCCGAGCCGATCTCGAAACCCTTTAACGCAGGGATGGACATGAGTGCCTTGGCAAGGTCGGCTTCGAGCTTGTCAAAAACGGGCTCTCCCAGACCTGGCGGGCAGTTTTGCACTACCGCCTCGACGACTCCCCCAAGAGAGTCACCTTCGCTTTTCACCTTCAGGATTTTCCTCATCATTTTCTTCGCCGCCGCGGGGTCGGGGCATCGCACCGGATTTTTCTCAATTTCGCTGAAGTCTATCTTGTTCGCACGGATGCCGGCGACTTCTTTCGTGTACGCGTATATCCTGATACCACGCTGTTCGAGTATTTGTTTTGCCACGGCGCCGGCAGCGACCCTGCCCGCAGTCTCCCGCCCGGAAGAGCGCCCGCCGCCGCGATAATCCTGAATGCCGTATTTCGAGAGATACGTGTATGCCGCGTGTCCGGGGCGGAAAAGGTCTTTTATCGCTTCGTACGCTTTTGGGTTCTGGTCCTTGTTCCATACCAAAAGGCAAATCGGTGTGCCGAGCGTTTTGTCGTCGAAGACGCCGCTCACGACCTGCACCTGATCCGCCTCACTTCGCGGTGTGGTGACTGAGCTCTGTCCCGGCCGCCTCCTGTCGAGTTCCTTCTGAATCACCTCGGTTGTGAATTCCATGTTCGGTTTCACCCCGTCAATCACCACGCCGACTGCCTTGCCATGGCTCTCTCCGAAGGTCGTAATCTTGAAAAATGTTCCTGTTGAATTTCCTGCCATCGTTAGTCCTTGTTTTCGATTTTACCGAACACCTCCCAGAAGTTGGGAAACGATTTTGACACACACGTTGGATTCTCTATCCCGATGCCGGCGATGCGTAATCCTGCAACGGCGAAACTCATCGCCATTCTATGGTCGTTATATGTTTCGATGGTTGCGCCCCGCAGGTTGCCGGGGTGAATGGTAATACCCTCGTCAAACACGTCCACCTGTGCCCCGATTTTTGAGAGTTCTTTTGCGAGTGCACGAATTCGATCCGTTTCCTTAAACCGCAGATGTGCGATGTTGAGGATCGTCGTCGGCCCCTTCGCGAAGGCAGCGATCACCGCCAGCGTGGGAACGCAGTCGGGCATCTCGTTCATATCGACCTCGACGCCGAAGAGTTTTCCGCCCTGCAACTCGACCGATTCGCCGTGATGCGTTATCCTGCACCCCATCTCAGCCAATACCGGCAGAAACTTGAGGTCGCCCTGCAGCGAGTCCCCGGATAGGTTCGAAATAACCGCCCTTCCCTGAAGGATTGCGGCGGCGGCGAGGAAATACGTTGCGCACGTCGCGTCACCTTCGATGCGGAACGTCTGGCCGACATAGCGGTCCGCATTGCTGACGGCGAACACCGAGGAATCGAACGCATCGACTTTGGCGCCGAACGACCGCATGACATGGAGCGTCATATCCACATAGGGAAGCGAGATGAGTTTTTTCTGGACGCAGAGTGTCACGGGGTGCTTTGCATACGGTGAGGAGAGAAGGATCGAAGAGACAAACTGGCTGCTGACCGATCCCCGTATGTCGACACGGCCACCGGTGAAATTTCCGCCGTGGATTTTCACCGGCGGGCAGCCGTTGTTGCTTGAGCTTTTGATCCCCGCGGCGTGAAGCGCCTCCAGGAGGTCGCCGAGTGGTCGTCTCTGCATCTGCTCGTCTCCCGTAACAATCGATATGCCTTCTGCAAGGCTTGCAAAGGTCGTCAGGAATCTCATCGCCGTGCCTGCATTGCCGACAAATACCTCCTCCGACGGCGCAGAGATCTTCCCCGATGTGCCCTGGACGCCCACTCCATCATGGTTCCGTTCAATCGTCACCCCGAACTGGCGTAGCGCGCGGATGAGGTATTCCGAATCGTCACTGTTCGAGGCGTCTACAAGTTTCGAGGCCCCATCGGCGAGAGCCGTTACGATCAAAGCCCTGTTCGTGTAGCTCTTCGAAGGCGGGACACGCACGACCGCGTCGATCGTTCCCACGGGGGTTATTTTCCGGATAGTCTCCCGGCTCATCAGAGTGATTCGAGGAAGAGTTTGGATTGAAGTTGCGCCTGGCGTTGAAACAGCTCGACACCTGAAATTGTCTCGCAATGGAAAGCTTTCGCATCACGGAGCAATTGCGTCATGGGAGGATTATAGACTGCGTCGAACACGACAATCCTTTTCTTTCGGAAAAAATTCGGATGAACGGGCGACTGATCAGGCCCGGGAGAGCTAACGCCCGCCATCCCGACTGAAGTTCCATTCATCAATATATCGCACGGCAGATCCGGAAGATGTTCAAGGGCTGCATAACTGCACCCGAGCAATTTTCCCAGCGATTCCGCCTTCTCCATCGAGCGCCCAAGGATCGTGGTCCGCGCCCCGTGGGTCAGCGCGGCAAAGGCCATGGTCTTCGCGGTGCCGCCGGTCCCCAGCACGATAACGTTCTTGCCCTTGAGCTTCATTCGTTCCTGGAACAGAGCAGACATCGCCGGAAAGTCGGTATTATGGCCGTGAAGCTTTCCCCTCCGTCGCACGAGTGTATTCACCGCGTGTACCGTGGCGGCGGTCTCCGATATGTTATCGATCTGTGTCATGATCTCTTCTTTGAACGGCATCGTGACGCTCGCTCCCGCAATCATCTCACGGAACGAGATCATGAAAGCCGCCAGGTTATCCACCAAAAAATTGACATAGACGGCATTCGCCGATTCGCGGGCGAATATCCGATTATGAAAATAAATCCCCTCGCTCTGCGAGACCGGATTTCCGATGAGTCCGAATACTTTCGTCCGTGAAGCTAACGTATGTATTCGGAAAACTTTTTGCAAATCCTCAACGGTGCGCTGACCGGGTGCCGTAGATTCCAATGCACTGGCCGAGCCGAACGTCAGAAAGCTCCCGTATTTCGCCCCCAGGATCCTGCTGATTTCTCCCCGTTCCCCCATGCAAAGGGCAACGATGCGCTGGCGGTCTCTTCTTGCGGCGTCACACAGCTCAAAAATTCTTGTGTTATCATCGATCGATGCTGCGTGGGTGGCAATCTTGACGACGTAGGCGTTCGTCGATCGGATCTTTCGATAAATTGACATGAGGTCGGCCGGAGTTTCGACAAAATTATGATATGATACGATGACCGATGACTTCCGGGACTTCTGCATCAATTCTCTCACGTGATCAAATCCCCAGCTGATTTCGATATCGAGAAACTCGGCGCCAAGCCGTGATGCCTGACTGAGAATATCGATTTGCTCTGCCGCGGAACCCGTGAACGCCCCCCCTTCCTGCGACCGCCGGTTCGTAATAATAACTTTCGGACGACGTCTCTTCAGGAGCTCTTCCAGGTCAAGTCCATGGAGACCGTCGATCCGTATCTCGACAAGTTCAACGGACTTGTCTACGGATTTCAGCATTGCAATTGCTTCGTCCATCGATTGAGGGGCAATGGAAAGACACAACTTCATGACGCGAAAAGCTCATGAGCTTTGACTGACGTGAGAGGAACGCCAATCCGTGCCTTACCAATGCGGTCGAGAAGCGTGTAGTGTACAGAGCCCCCTTGATTTTTCTTATCCCTGGCGGTCGCTCGAAGAATCGACTGCAGGCTGAAGCCGGATGGCAGGCGGGTTGGAAGATGGTATCCCGCTATGACGCGTTCCAGTCTCTGATATCCCCCGGCGGAGAGTAGCCCTAACCTCACCGACATCCAGGCCTCGGCGACCATGCCGATG
>DASYTP010000163.1:0-6267 GCA_036002145.1 Bacteroidota bacterium
ATAATCCTCCCCTTCGCAAGGGGAGGATGTTTTGCGCCCCCTCCTTGCGAAGTCGAAGATCCCGCCCGCAGGCGGAGAGCGGGCCACGGGGGAGGTCGATGCAGGCCATCGCTGCAAACTCAGGCACTACCCACTCTTGACGTTGATACCATTTTTTATTACAATAGGTCTTCGTTCTCTTCACAACTAAGTCAGGAGAAAAACATGTTCATGCCCGGTTATGCTGGCAGTTTTTTGGAGATAGTAAAAGCTAAGAATCCCAATGAGTCGGAATTCCATCAGGCGGTTGAGGAGGTTACCGAGTCGTTGACATTGGTCCTCGAGCGACATCCGGAGTATCGAGCGATGAAAATCCTTGAACGTATCGTCGAGCCGGAGCGTGTCATCATGTTCCGGGTTCCCTGGATGGACGATCAGAGACAAATTCAGATCAACCGCGGCTATCGGATCGAGATGAATAGCGCCATCGGCCCTTACAAGGGCGGGTTACGCTTTCATCCTTCCGTCAATCTTGGTATACTGAAATTTCTCGCCTTCGAGCAGGTCTTCAAAAACAGCCTCACGACATTGCCCATGGGCGGCGGCAAGGGTGGCTCGGACTTCGATCCGAAGGGGAAGAGTGATAATGAAGTCATGCGTTTCTGTCAGAGTTTCATGACGGAGCTCTTCAGGCATATTGGACCTGACACGGATGTGCCGGCGGGCGATATAGGTGTGGGAGGGCGCGAGATCGGCTACCTGTTCGGACAGTATAAACGACTGCGGAACGAATTTACGGGTGTCCTCACCGGCAAAGGAATGAACTGGGGCGGGTCGTTGATTCGTCCGGAGGCCACAGGTTATGGCGCCGTTTATTTCGCGGCAGAGATGCTTGCAACGCGAGGCGAGACTCTGAAGGGCAAGATCTGTCTCGTCTCGGGCAGTGGAAACGTCGCCCAGTATACTGTGGAAAAAATCACTCAGCTCGGAGGAAGAGTTGTAACGCTATCGGACTCGAACGGATACGTTTATGACGAAGCCGGCGTGGATGACAGGAAACTGAAATTCGTGATGGAGTTGAAGAACGTGAAACGCGGAAGGATGAAGGAATATGCCGACGCATACAAGGGAGTTGTTTATCAGCCGCTCGATCCCAGGCTCGACCACAATCCGCTGTGGAATCACAAAGCACAATGTGCCTTCCCCAGCGCCACGCAGAATGAAGTGAACGGAAAGGATGCAGCAAATCTCGTTCGCAATGGCGTCTACGCTGTCGCTGAAGGTGCGAACATGCCGACGTCAATCGAAGGAGTCCGTGCATTCCTCGATGCTAAAATTCTCTTCGGTCCCGGCAAAGCCGCTAATGCGGGGGGCGTCGCGACATCGGGCCTTGAAATGTCCCAGAACAGCATGAGATTGTCCTGGTCGCGGGAAGAAGTCGACAAACGTCTTCAGGAGATCATGAAGAATATTCACAAGGCATGTTTCGAGACGTCACAGCGATTCGGCACACCGGGGAATTATGTCAACGGAGCGAACATCGCCGGCTTCCTGAAGGTCGCGGATGCGATGATCGACCAGGGACTGGTCTAATATGTAGTGTTTCGTGTGAGCGCCTCCCCAAAGGGGTCCTTCGGACTGGCGCCATGTCGGAGATGGCGCTGTAATCGACAGCGCTCCGCGCCACTTCTCCCGAAGGGACTCCTTCGGAGGGATTTTGTTCATATGCCGATGATTGAATCAGAAGTTCACCCGGAACAGCATCTTCTTAGTCTCCAATTCCAGAATTTCCAGAACCTGATGCGCTGGCGCGTCGGGAATGTCCTGCTCGTCTCGAGTTTATACGACTCTTATATCTTCGAAGAGGATGGCACTCTCCACGAGTTGATCCACCACGAGTACATCGATTTGAACCTCAGCCATTCGCCGGAGTTCACAAGGGTCTCGACCGGTCGGGAGGCCCTCGCCCGTCTGCAGGAGGAGCACAGGATCGACCTCATCATTGCCACGCCTCATATCGAAGATATGCATCCCCTCCAATTTGTCAAAAGGGCGAGGGACCAGGGCGCTTCAATTCCGGTGGTTCTGCTTGCGTTCGATAACCGTGAGTTGGTCGACATCCTCGCGCATCCACAGGTTTCACTCTTCTCAGGGATATTCGTGTGGCAGGGAGACTTCCGGCTGATCATTGCGATCATCAAGCAACTCGAAGACAGGATGAATGTTGAGCGCGATACGGCTATGGCCGGTGTGCAATCGATCATTCTCGTTGAAGATAACATCCGTTTCTGTTCCTCCTTCATCCCCATCATTTACACCGAAATACTCAAGCAATCCCAGCGCCTCATTTCAGAAGGAGTGAACCCGTCTCATAAGTTTTTGCGGATGCGTGCGCGCCCAAAGATTTTACTGTGTTCTACGTACGAGGAGGCCTGGCAATATTTTGAAGAATTTCAAGACCACATTCTCGGGGTAATCTCCGACGTCGATTTTGAGCGGAACGGTAAGGCAGATCCCGAAGCCGGCATTCAATTTGCCCGAAATGTGAGGTCGCGCCTCTCCGACGTCCCCATCCTCCTCCAGTCGACGCTTCAGGAAAATGCGCTGAAAGCACAAAGCGTCGATGCGCTGTTTGTCCTGAAGGATTCGCCGTTCCTGTTGCAGGAGGTGCGCCGGTTCATGGCCGAATATTTCGGATTCGGAGATTTCATTTTCAGGACGCCGGATGGAGTCGAGGTCGGCAGGGCGGGGGATCTCAAATCTCTCGAAGAGTTGCTCAAGGTGGTTCCGGATGAAAGCCTGAGGTATCACGGTGAGCGAAACCACTTCTCGCGATGGCTGAAAGCAAGGACGGAATTCTGGCTGGCCCACCAGCTCCGCCCGCGGAAGGTATCGGACTATTCCTCCATTTCCGAGCTCCGGGAAAGCCTCATTTCGTCTCTCCAGGCCTACCGGCGCATGCAGCAGAGAGGGTTGATAACTGATTTTCAAAAGGAGTCTTTCGACCCGCAGTCGAGCTTCGCCCGCATCGGAGGAGGATCGCTCGGCGGAAAGGCCCGTGGACTCGGGTTTCTCTCGAAGCTGATTGCCGAGCATGGGTTTGGACAAAATTTCGCAAGGGTGGAAGTGAGTATCCCGTCCGCCGTCATTCTTGGCAGCGACGTCTTTGACACATTTCTGGAAGCCAATCAGCTTCGCACCTTTGCGATGAGCTCGATGGATGATGAAGAAATCACGAACCACTTTCTTGCCGCCAGGAAATTTCCCCGGAAAGTACTGGTTCAGCTCAGAGATTTCCTGAAGATCGTCAGGGTTCCCTTGGCGGTACGTTCTTCGAGTCTGCTTGAAGATTCGCAGTATCAGCCGTTCGCAGGCGTCTACGATACGCACATGATTCCGAATAATCATCCCGGCCTTTCTGCCCGCCTCCGTGAGCTCGTTACCACGATCAAACGCGTGTATGCATCGACATTTTATCGGCGCGCCAAGGAGTATATCAAAGCCACCTCTTATCGCCTCGAAGAGGAGAAAATGGCCGTGATCGTGCAGAAGATGGTTGGTGCGCACCACGGAAGGCGGTACTATCCCAACTTCGCCGGGGTCGCCCGATCGCATAATTTCTATCCGGCACCTCCGCAAAAGTCCTCAGACGGTGTTGTGTCCGTCGCTCTCGGGCTCGGGAAGATGGTTGTCGAGGGAGGACCGTGCGTTAGATTCTCACCACGGTATCCCGGCCACCTGCAGCAGTTTTCCCCAGGCGAAGATGCGCTTGTAAATTTTCAACAAGAATTTTTTGCGCTCGATATGGAAGCCGGCGCAGAGCATACCATCGAATCGCGCGATCTCTATACAAGAAAATACGATCTCAGCGACGCTGAGGCAGATGGTACCCTGGGATATGTCGGTTCGACCTATTCCTCCGAGAATGACGCAATATCCGATGGGATCTCCCGATCGGGTACCCGCCTCGTGACGTTCGGACCGCTCCTGAAGAACAGGCTCTTTCCCCTTCCCGAAATCCTGGACGATCTTCTGAGACTGACCAGCGTTGGGATGGGGACTGCTATCGAAGTCGAATTCGCTGTAAACCTGGATGTCGCGGAAGGCGACCCGGCGCAGTTCGGCCTGCTACAGATGAGGCCCCTCGTAGTGAGCCGGGATTTCGAAGAGTTCATTCCCACTCCGGTGGATTCCCGCCTCATCCTTTGCCACAGCTCGCAGGTTTTGGGTAATGGTGTCATCGATACCATCCACGACGTCATCCTTGTGGATCGGGATCGCTTCGAGCGCTCGAGAAGTCAGGACGTGGCCCAGGAAGTGGGTCAGTTCAATGCAGCGCTTCTTTCCGACCGGAGACCATACCTGCTGATTGGCATCGGACGGTGGGGAACTCTCGACCCGTGGCTCGGCATACCGGTTCGTTGGGATCAGATCTCCGGCGCCCGGGCAATTATTGAAAGTGGATTTGAGGGGATCGTCGTCGCCCCGTCGCAAGGTTCCCATTTTTTTCAGAACCTTACATCCTTCATGATTGGGTATTTTAGCGTGAACCCGCCGATGAACCAGGGCTTTATCGATTGGGAGTGGCTTTCGACTCAGACTCCAGTTGAATCCAAATCATTTACAAAACACCTCCGTTTTTCGAATCCACTTGTGGTAAGAATGAATGGACATGAGGGCAAAGGTGTGATTTTGAAGCCGGAGTAAACCCACGATCCAACTTGGCATCCGAATATCTGCGCCGGAGGCGCATGAGCCTCCGGCTCATAAATCCTATGCTTCAGTACGAAAAAGGGGCTAACATTATTCCGAGGCTCAGCGTAACCGAGGGCCTCTTTTCTGAAAAATGATAATTCAAATCCATGCTCCCAACGATACTAAAAGCTGCCTCTCCATTATCCTTACCGGATGAGATTCTGATTTTCACCGATGGTCCCGCGCTGAATTCCATTCTGTTGCCGTAAAAATACAGATACTCCTTCGGCTCGTTGCGATTATCGCTCATCTCTGAATTATCAATACTTACGGAATCAGCTCCGCCGTCGTTGTCATAAATCCATGCCTTAAAATTTAGGCCGGCATGCAGTTCGCACAAGGCCCCCAGAAAGTTGAACTTCTCACGCTGGTAAGTTCTCACCGTTGCAATGCTCACGGAGACATTCGAATCAGGTTCCTGAAAGTGGGTGAGATATCCGGCAGTCGGAAGCGAATTCGTTCGGATGGAATCTTGTCGCAGCGCTATCCGTTTGAGGCCGATCGCTCCCTCCATTTCAAACGAATATCTGCTCGCCATAAATCCGAGTGTGAAAAATCTGCCCTGGAGAGTATTACCGGTACAAAAGAATAGTGTCTTACGACTGTACAGATAATCACTGCGATGCTCGGCTGGCTCTTCCGGGGCGCGCTCTTGCGCCGGCAATAGCGCAGGTTGAAATACGAGCGTAAGGGGAAATATGTAGCGCGCGAATGTGCTCATCGCTCCAAGCAAGATAATCTTATTCCGCTAATATACATAACGGTTCTATCGTCGATTTCTGTTCCCCCCGGGTCATACTGTAAATAAGCGAAAAATCTTGATAGTTCAAATATTTATTCCTACCTTTAGGCTGCTTTGTGCCATTTCCGACAGTAAAACTCCACAAATAGCGTAGATGATGAATAAACCCGCGTCTGTAGATGCACCGGTACTGGAAGTCTTCCACGAGTTCTGGAACGCGTACAAGTCGCGGGATATGGAGGCCGTGAGTTCATTATGCGTCCCGGAGATCACTTTCTTTGGAACCGGGGCCCATGAGAAAGCGTGCGGGTTGGAAGAATTGCGGCGACTCATGGCTCTCGACGTCGCGCAGATGCCGAATCCATTCAGGGTGGAATTCTTGTGGATTCGCGTCCTGAACAATGGATCTACCGCCTGGGTGGAATCGGAGGCAGTTCTCCGGATTAACGTCGAAGGAAAAGAACTCGAACTTCCCCAAGCCAGATCGACGGTAATTTTAGTCAACCGAAATGACAAATGGCTTGTTGGACATATTCACGGCTCGTTCCCATCGGTCGATCAGGGGGAAGGAGAGGCGTATCCCATTGAGGCCCTGAAGGCACGAAACCAGGAACTTGAAAGAAATGTCGCGGAAAGAACCCGCCAATTGGAACAAAAGACAAATGAGCTCCAGGAGGCTCTCAACTCATTAAAAGAAACGCAGAACCAACTCATCCTCTCCGAAAAAATGGCTTCCCTCGGTCAACTCACTGCCGGCATTGCGCACGAGATAAAAAACCCCCTGAATTTTG
>DASYTP010000164.1:0-4432 GCA_036002145.1 Bacteroidota bacterium
CAGAGCAGCTGCCGAGCATGATTCTGCTCGACATTATGATGCCGGAGTACGACGGCTGGGAAGTTGTGAAGCAGTTAAAGAAGCGCCAAAAAACCGCACACATCCCGGTGGTTTTCCTCACCGCCAAAGGCACCGAGCTGGATGAGGTCCTCGGACTCGAACTGGGGGCCGAAGATTATATCGTGAAGCCGATCAGCATTCCCAAGCTGCTGGCGCGAATTAAGAATGTTCTTCGTAAACACGATCGCCAGGAAACCGTCGGAGAATCGGTCATCGTCGGGGAAATCGAGATTATGCCGTCGCAGCACATCGTTCGTGTGAGCTCCAGGGAGGTGTTCTTCCCCAAGAAAGAGTTTGAAGTGCTCCTCCACCTCGCGGTACACCGGAATCGGGTGATCACGCGTGAAACGCTTCTCACGTCGATCTGGGGAACCGACATTCGTGTCGTCGACCGCACCGTCGACGTCCACATCAGAAAAATCAGGGAGAAGCTCGGTACATACGCCGACTATATCGAGACAATCAAAGGAGTTGGATACCGGCTTCGTGCTGAATCGTAGGCATTAAACAAACATCGAGGTGATGTAGTAGGAAGTCGCTCCTACGAAGGCCGAGCATGGGATTGTCAATATCCACGCGATGATGATGTTTCCGGCAACTCCCCATCGCACTCCCGACAGCCTCTTTGTTGCTCCGACACCCATGATCGCGCCGGTGATGGTATGAGTCGTGCTTACAGGAATCCCACCCCACGCAGTAACGAGCAATGTAATTCCGCCCGCTGTCTCTGCGGAGAATCCTCCCGACGGTTTGAGTTTTGTAATCTTTTGTCCCATCGTCTTGACGATTCTCCATCCGCCAAACAGCGTCCCAAGGGCGATCGCGAGGTGCGACATGAGCACAACCCAATAGGGGACTTCAAACGTGCTGAGCATCCCGGCAGTGACGAGCAATCCCGTAATAACTCCCATTGTTTTTTGGGCGTCGTTGGTGCCGTGACCGAGACTGTATAACGCTGCAGATAAGAGCTGCAGTTTACGAAAAGCGCCGTTGACTTTCGCCGAGGAATGTTTGTGGAATAGCCACATGAGAATAGCCATCAAGATGAATCCCATAATCATCCCCATCAGCGGAGCCAGGAAAATAAAAATGAGCGTTTTCGTCCATCCGCCCAATATGATCGCCCCGAAGCCCGCTTTGGCAACTGCTGCTCCGGCGTAACCGCCCATGAGCGCGTGGGAGGAACTAGTCGGCAAGCCATAATACCACGTAATGATATTCCAGGCGATTGCCCCGATCAACCCGCTCATGATCACGTACTCGTTGACGGCGCTAAGCTCAACCAACCCCTTGCCGAGAGTCTTTGCGACGTGAACATCGAATAGAAATGCGGCAACCAGGTTGAAAAATGCGGCCCACATGACAGCCATGCGCGGTGTGAGGACGCGGGTGGAGACGACGGTGGCGATCGAATTCGCAGAGTCGTGAAACCCGTTGAGAAAATCAAAAATCAGCGCGATCGCAATGATAACAATAACGAGGGACAACATAGATGAGCAGTCAATCAACCGTGTTTGATGAGAAGCGATTCCATGACATTCGCTGCGTCTTCACATTTGTCAGTCGCCGTCTCCAGCCCAACGTAGACCTCCTTGAGTTTTATGATCTGAATGGGGTTCTTTTCATGTTCGAACAAATTCGCGATCGCCTGCTCAAATACCGAATCAGCGTTGTTCTCATATTCATTCACCTTTTCAAGGATCTGCTGAAGTTGTTCAGCTTTACGGAAATCCCGTAAGAGCGAAACTCCCTCGCGGAGGGCTATGACGGAACTGTGGAGAATCTCCATCAGCATCTTCAACTCGCGGGGGCATTCCTGAAGTTTATAAAGAACAAACCTCGTTGCACTGCCATCGATACAGTCCATCACGTCATCGAGTGCTGATGCGAGGGTGTGGATATCCTCCCTGTCGAACGGCGTCACAAATGTCGCATTGAGTTCCGCAAAAATCTTGTGGGTCACCGCGTCTCCCTGGTGTTCACATTCATTGATTTGAGCCACTATTGGTCCATACTGCGCCAGAGACATTCCGCCCAATTCCAGTAGTAATTTTGCGGCAGTGACCAGGTTTTGTGCCGACTCTTCGAAGAACGAGTAAAACTTTTCGTCGTGCGGTAGAAGAACCTGTATCATGCGGTCGAGTCTCATGGCAAAGACCTCTTTGAGTGAGAGATTGAATTCGTCGGTGGGAGAATGTACGCATTCCGCGGAACATTTTCAATTCGAACGATTCACCGGGATGTTTCATTGCTTTTGAATTGTCATATTGCTACAATAATGTGCGTATGAAGATACAGACAAAGCTTTCCCTGCTCTTTATCGGGCTCTCCTTCGGTGTTATTCTTGCTGCAAGCATCTTCTCAGCAACAACGCTTGAAGAATATTTCCGCTCCCGCATCATTAGTGAGCTGCAAACGCATGCGAATCAGGTCGAGTACGTGCTCCGCACCGGCGTACAATCCGATTCGGATCGATATACCCGACTGCAGCAATTCATCCATACGGCAAAGCTCCGGTTGACGTTGATCGACAAAGACGGAAACGTACTGTTCGAATCTGAGCTCCCCCGCGAACGATTATCCTCGGTCGAGAACCATCTTCTGCGACCCGAAGTTCAAGAGGCATTACAATCAGGTGTGGGTGTAAGCACGCGTCACAGCACCACCCTCGACACCGAGATGCTGTACTATGCGAAAACAATCCTCGATCCGACTCTTGCCGAAGCCGGGTTCAGAGGAATACGCATCATTCGTCTTGGCATCCCCCTTACTCAGGTGAGCGAAGTCATGTCGACTATTCGTTTTAAAATAATTATTGTCAGCATTACTGTCCTCCTTGTGGTCGCGGGCGTTTCGATCATCGTTGCGCGGAGAATTACTCAGCCCGTGAGCAGAATGGTTGCGATAGCAGAGGAAATCCGCTCGGGCAAACTGGAAAAGCGCATACCCGTGACCTCGCGCGACGAACTCGGCACCCTTGGAGAGACTCTCAATGGCATGCTCGATAAGCTCAATGAGGACATCACTCAGTTGAAGAAACTGGAGCGCATGAGAAGTGAATTCCTCGGCAATGTCTCCCACGAATTGCGGACGCCCATCTTTGCCATCCAGGGAATGCTGGAGACGCTGCTCCAGGGGGCGCTCGACGACGAGGAGGTGAGGAAGGATTTCGTGGAACGCGCGCTTGCCAACACGCGCCGGCTCAACACCCTGCTCGGCGACCTGATCGAGATCTCCCGCATCCAATCCGGGGAAATGAAAATGAGCTTCCGTTACTTCTCCCTCCACGAATTCCTGGCGCAAATTGTGGCTGAAATGCAACCTGCGGTTCGGGCAAAGAATATCACTCTCGCGCTTCTGAATGAACGGGATGCCATTCAAGTCCTGGGCGACAAGGATCGTCTGAAGCAACTGATGGTCAATCTCATCGATAATGCGATTAAGTACACGGCCCATGACGGTTCGGTCGAGGTTTCCTACAAACTGGTGGACGGCAATGTGCGGGTGTCAGTCCGGGATACGGGTGTCGGCATTCCTCCGGAACACCTTCCGAGAATTTTCGAGCGATTCTATCGCATTGATAAAGAGCGCTCCCGTGGTGCAGGAGGAACCGGACTCGGACTTGCCATCGTCAAGCATATAAGTGAAGCGCACGGGAGCAACGTTGAAGTGCAAAGTGAAACAGGGAAGGGGAGCATTTTCAGCTTCACTCTTAAGACGTAGAATCCTTTATCCCCTCCGGAGTCCCGGCGAGGAATGCCCGTATCCGGCGTTCAAGCTCATTGCGGGCGTTTCGAAATGCTTCCGTTCCTCCCACCCCCACGGGATCCTTAATGCTCCAGTGCAGCGTTCCACGCGCTCCGTGGAATACCGGACAGCTTTCTTTCGCGCTATCGCACACAGTGACGACATAGTCGAACGGCTCATGAATAAATCGATCGACCGATTTCGAGAAGTGGTCGGAAATGTCGATACCGATCTCTCCCATGACGCCCACGGCTTCCACGCGCACCGGAATCGGATGTGTGCCCGCACTGAAGACTTCATACTCCTTTCCTGCAAAACTTCTCAAAAGTCCTTCCGCCATCTGACTGCGGGCAGAGTTCCCGGTGCATAAAAATAATACTCGCTTCTTCTGCATTGTTTCAATATATCGAAAAGTTTCGCGCCTTTCAAGATAACGATATTAACGGTATAAAGAATATTCTTAACAATTTGATAACATTAACTTAATTCAAAGGAAACGAAATTCTGTTATCTTGCGCTAACATAATTACGATCACGCCTCACTATCATAGGAGCAACCATGCATTACTCTGCG
Source organism: Bacteroidota bacterium (assembly GCA_036002145.1). GTDB lineage: Bacteria > Bacteroidota > Ignavibacteria > UBA10030 > SZUA-254 > DASYTP01. Next base: position 4,382 of record DASYTP010000164.1, read on the forward strand.
AATGCCCTCATTCTTTGTGCAGCACTGGTTTTTTCCCATCCTCTCACTGCA
>DASYTP010000165.1:0-3583 GCA_036002145.1 Bacteroidota bacterium
GGAACAGTTCGATCGACCCGTCATGGTCCACCGCTATCCTGCCGTGGTGAAGGCATTCTATATGAAACGCGATCCGGAGAATCCCGATCTGGCGCTGGCTATGGACGTCCTGGCGCCCGAAGGATATGGCGAAATCATCGGCGGAAGCCAGCGCGAAGATGATCTTGACAAGCTGATTCAGCGAATACGCGAGCATCAGCTTCCACAGTCGGCGTTCGAATGGTACATCGATCTCCGGCGCTATGGTTCGGTTCCGCACGCGGGGTTCGGGTTGGGGATCGAACGCACCGTGGGCTGGATCTGTGGACTCGATCACGTTCGTGAAACCATTCCCTTCCCACGTATGATCTACCGGCTCACCCCCTGAACGTGTGATATGTTGCAGGTCACTCACATCAGGAAACAATACAGTACCGTCGTCGCGGTCGACGGTATTTCCCTCGGAGTTCGGCGGGGGGAAATGCTCGGCTTGCTCGGTCCGAACGGCGCCGGCAAGACGACGACGATTCGGATGATCCTCAACATCATCAGACCCGATGCGGGAACCATTACGTACGATGACAAACCCTTCAGCGACGCCGTAAGGAACATCATCGGATATCTACCCGAGGAGCGGGGGCTGTACAGGAAAAATAAATTACTTAACACGATTATTTATTTTGCGCGTCTGAAGGGTATTCCTCCCGATACCGCAAGAGCGCGTGCGCGTGAGTGGCTCGAACGGTTTGACCTCTCAAGATACGCCGATCGCAAAATTGAGGAACTCTCGAAGGGAAACCAGCAGAAAGTCGGGTTCATTATTTCGATCCTCCACGAGCCAGAGCTGGTGATCCTCGACGAGCCGTTTTCCGGCCTGGACCCTGTCAATCAGATCGTATTAAAAGATATGCTCATGGAATTGAGACGGCAGGGGAGAGCGGTGATTTTTTCAACACACCAGATGGATCAGGCCGAGAAATTGTGCGATACGATTTGCCTCATCAACAAGGGAAAAGTCGTGCTCGAAGGGTCGGTCCCTGAAATCAAAAGTCGGTACGGCAGGAACACGGTGCAGATCATGTATGACGGCGACGGATCGTTCGTCTCGCAGCTGCCCGGAGTGAAGTCCGCGGACGTGTATGAGAATTACGCCGAGCTCGTTCTGGATTCCACCAATCATCAGAGCGAGTTACTGATTGAGATTGCACGGCGGCTCAACGTACGAAAATTTGAACACGTCGAGCCTTCGTTGAATGCCATATTCCTCGATCTTGTCGGCGCCGACAAAAAAGCAAACCGGGGATCCGGGGAACTTTCATGAAGAAGATGTTTGCAGTCGCGAGGTGGGAGTATGTGGAGAAGATCAAGTCGAAAGCGTTTCTCATCTCGCTCATTCTCATGCCCCTGATCATGGTGACCCTCGGTGTGGTACCTGCGATGCTTGCATCGAGACCCGACACGGATCTCCGGAAGATTGGCATTTTCGATCAATCAGCCGAGCTCTTTCTGCCTCTTTGCGAGTTCCTGGATGGACATTACAAGCTCCCGGGCGGCGGGCCCAATTACGATCTGGTCCCGATCGGAGACACGATGAACACTCTCGATCAAGCGAGGAATCTGGCCGATGCCCTGGTGCTTGCACATGAAATTGAAGGGTATGTCATCGTCCCCAGAACGATCATGAGGGATTCTTCCGTTGAGTACCGTTCGGAAAATGTAGGCAATACGCGAATCACAGGGCGGTTAACGAGTGCGATACGCGACATCCTCGTACAACGAAAGCTCCGTCAGCATGGGGTCGATCCGGTGTTCGCGAGGGAGATCACCTCTCCACTGGAAATGAAAACCATTAAGGTGTCGAAGGCCGGGGCGCAAGAATCAGGATTTATGGAGGTATTTTTCACTGCATACATTTTTATCATGATGCTCCTGTTTCTTGTCATGACCTCCGGGCAGTTGCTCGTGCGCAGCATGCTCGAGGAAAAATCAAATCGCGTCATAGAAGTACTCGTCTCTTCTTGTTCGACGACGGACCTCATGGCGGGAAAAATTCTCGGGTTAAGCGGACTTGGATTGACACAGGTAGGAATCTGGGCCCTCATTGCCGCGGTAGTCATCGTGCAGCTCGGGTTGACGATAATTTCGCTGCCGACGTTGCTTCTCACGCTCGTTTACTTCGTGCTCGGCTATCTGCTCTATGCGGGAATATTCGTCGCGCTCGGCTCTCCGGTATCGACGGAACAAGAAGCACAGCAGATCACCAGCTATTTCACGATTCTCCTGGTGCTTCCCATTGCCCTCGCCATCCCTGTCATGCAAAATCCGGATTCAGCGTTAGTCACCGTCTTAACGTACATCCCGTTGGTTACACCGACGATGATGGTGCTCCGAATACCCATCAATATGCCGTCCGCACTCGAAATTGTCACGACCATTGCTCTCCTCGTGGTTTCCGTGATCGGCGTAATGTGGGCGGGTGGAAAAATCTTCCGTACTGCGATCCTGATGTATGGTAAACGCCCGACGATACCTGAGCTCGTGCGATTGTTGCGCTCGTGACCCTGTGGGGGAGGAAAGATGCGTCATACAATACCTCCTTTTAAAATTCCGCGGAATTTCTTATCTTCAGTCACCTATTGCGCCGTTCTCATTGAATGTACATGACATTTGAGGTCATTCTCTTCTTCTTCGTAGCACTTCTTGCAATTGCATCGGCATTGATGATGATCACCCGCCCTAACCCCGTGAAGGGCGTGCTGTTGCTGATTGTGAACTTTTTTTGCCTGTCAATTCTCTATCTGATCCTCGGCGCACAATTTATCGCGATCATCCAGATTCTCGTGTACGCCGGCGCCATCATGGTACTGTTCCTGTTCGTGATCATGCTGCTGAATCTTGATGACGAGAGGATGCTCTTGGAAAAACAGAATTACAAGAGGCTGATCGGCATCGCTCTCACCGGAGGTGTGCTCGTGGAGATCGTCGCAGGCCTCGGTCTGACGACAGCCGGTCCGACGGCAAGGGTAGCGACCGAGGCGGCTCAAATGGGAACGGTCGAATCGATAGGAGGGGTGCTCTTCAAGGAATACTTGCTGCCGTTCGAGGCGACGTCGGTGTTGCTCCTCGCTGCCCTGGTCGGCGTAATCGTTCTTGCCAAGAAACATATTGAGTGATGTATGACAAGCATTCCGTTGCAGTTTTACCTCGTGGTGGGCGCTGCCCTGTTTGCGATCGGCGTGATCGGTGTTCTCACGCGCCGCAACGCCATCATAGTCTTTATGTCCATAGAATTGATGCTGAACTCGGTCAATCTCACCCTTGTCGCATTTTCTTCGTACATCGGCAACAGCAGGGGACAAATCCTGGTCTTCTTTGTCATGGCAGTCGCAGCTGCGGAAGCTGCCGTTGGTTTGGCGATCATCATTGCTTTGTTCCGCAATAAACAAACGGTGAACATTGATGAAATCAACATCTTGAAATGGTGACATGATGATTGCGGATTTCTGCGCCACAGGCGAATGCGCCGCTGGCGCAGGATTGCCAATTTCTTACGGAGTCGGGCCGGACAATCCGTCCCGCACTCCGTGCGGGATTTCCGCTCCGC
>DASYTP010000166.1:0-11227 GCA_036002145.1 Bacteroidota bacterium
CTCTCGCGTCATTGTCGATGAGAAGATTTACGACAAGTTCGTCGACTTGCTTAAAAAGCGCGTCGACTCGATCACGGTCGGACACGCGAAAGAATTGAGCAATTACATGGGTCCCGTGATTAACGAAAGGTCGATGAAGAAGATTCTTGAATACGTCGAAACAGCCAAGAAAGAAGGAGGCAAACTGGTCTCCGGAGGATTCCGTGCCGGCAGCGATGGATATTTTCTCCGGCCCACCGTCATTTCAGATGTCGACCCTCGCGCAACGATCGCCCAGGAAGAGATCTTCGGACCCGTCCTTGCCGTCATCAAGGCCCGGGATTTCGACGACGCGTTACACATCGCGAACAACACCGAGTTCGGCTTGACAGGTGCGGTCTACTCCAAGAATCCGAAAAAGCTGGAAAGGGCAAGAAAGGAATTTCATTGCGGTAATCTCTATATTAATCGCAAATGCACCGGAGCGATGGTCGGTGCGCATCCCTTCGGCGGTTTTAATATGAGCGGCACAGATTCCAAGGCGGGAGGACAGGATTACCTGGGATTGTTCATGCAAGCAAAGTCGATAGCCACTAAGATCAAGTAGTTGAGTATGGAGTAGTTGAGTACGGAATTGTTGAGTATAGAGTCGTTGAGTATAGAGAAGTTGAGTGGTTGAGGGCAAAACGAAGGACAATTATCGGGGGAGGCGGTTATGCATAAATTCAAAGATCTTATAGTGTATCAGAAGGCGCTGAAATTTACCAGACTGGTGAGGCAATCAACCAAAGGTTTTCCGAAAGAAGAGTTGTTCATTCTCACCTCACAATTCAGAAGAGCTGCAGATTCGATGGTGCTGAATATTGCTGAAGGGGCGGGAAATAGATCCAAGAAAGAGTTTTGTAAATTCCTTGACTACTCAATTCGTTCGGCATTCGAATGTGCTGGATGCCTCGATATTGCTCTGGAAAATGAAATGATCAGCGAAGAAATGCATTCGAAAATAATGTGTAGCGTGAATGAACTCATCGCCATGCTCGATGGCTTACAAAAAAGCTTGTCTCGTTAATCTTATTTACTTAACTACTCAACTTCTCATCTACTTCTCCATGAAAATACACGAATGCCAAGGCAAGGAAATCCTCAAGACGTTCGGTGTTCCCGTACCGAGCGGGGGCGTCGCATTCTCCGTCGATGAGGCAATGGGTGTTGCGCAGTCACTGGGCGGTAATGTGTGGGTCGTGAAAGCCCAAATACACGCAGGCGGCAGGGGTAAAGGAGGAGGTGTGAAGGTTGCAAAGAGTCTGGAGGAAGTCCGGCAACTCTCCCGGCAAATCCTCGGCATGACCCTTGTAACGCACCAGACGGGACCGGCGGGAAGGGTTGTGAAGCGGCTATTGATAGAACAGGGCATCTCGATCGCCAGGGAATTGTACGTCGGCATTACGCTCGATCGCGCTCGCTCGCAGAATGTCGTGATGGCGTCGACCGAAGGCGGTGTAGAGATCGAGAAAGTCGCGGCTGAAACGCCGGAGAAAATCCTGAAGGAGTACGTCAGTCCTACGATCGGGTTCAGGAGTTTTCAAGCCCGAAAGTTGGCATTTGGACTCGGTCTGAATGGCGACGCATTCAATAACGGAGTGAAGTTCTTACTCGCGCTCTATAGGGCATACGAAGAAACCGACGCATCCCTTGCGGAGATCAATCCGTTGGTGCTCACGACTGATGGGATGGTGCTCGCACTCGACGCCAAAATGAATTTCGATGACAACGCTCTCTTCCGGCATCCCGAAATCCTCGCGATGCGCGACACGGATGAGGAGGAGCCGCTGGAGATCGAAGCGTCGAAACACAACCTGAATTATATCAAGCTGGACGGGAACGTCGGCTGCATGGTGAACGGCGCCGGGCTCGCGATGGCTACGATGGACATTATCAAGCTTGCAGGCGGCGAGCCGGCGAATTTTCTCGACGTGGGCGGCGGCGCCAATGTCAATACTGTGTCCAACGGATTCAAAATCATTTTGTCCGACAAAAATGTCAAAGCCATACTGATTAACATCTTCGGCGGGATCGTGCGCTGCGATCGTGTTGCAAACGGTGTCGTCGAGGCAGCGAAAAACGTTCACGTAAATGTACCCGTCGTCGTACGACTCGAAGGGACCAACGCGAAGGAGGCGCGGGAAATACTCGCCAACTCTGGCCTGAACTTCGCGGTCGCAGGCAGCTTGCAGGATGCCGCCGCAAAGGTAACGCAGGCTATGAGACCAGCGTAGCGGAGTACGGCGAACCGCGCGCGAAACGTACGGAGAATCCATTATCGAGTATCAAGTATCCAGGATCGAGTATCGAGGATCGAGTGAGCGCCTCCGGCGCCATGGCGCTCCGCGCCACATCGAAGATCGAGGATCAAGCATCGAGCATCCAGAAACCCCATCACCTATCACTTAACACCTGAGACCTAATCATGCGAAAACTTACCAGTGTGAAAAGCATCAAGAATCCCTACAGCAAACGAATTCTCTCCAACGTTCTGAACAAGGATCCCTTGAAGGTCTATGAACGTTCGCCCCGCGAGCTTCAGAGACTCGCGGCAGGATTGAACAGTAAGCAGCTTCAGACACCCATCAATAAGGGCAAGTGGTCGATCGGGCAGATCGTGTCACATCTCTGTGACGCGGAGATTACGATAAGTTACAGGCTGCGTATGTCCATAGCGCAGTCGGGGGGCCCAATACAAGCGTACGATCAGGACAAGTGGGCCGATGCGCTCTACCGGGAGAAGTCGAGCTGCAGCGAGCATGTGAAGCTCTTCTCCGTCCTGCGCAATGCGAACGTTTCGCTCCTGAAGGGCTTATCCTCGAAAGAATGGCAGCGTTACGGCATGCACGAGGAGCGTGGAAAGGAGACAGTTGAGCGGATGGTTCAAATGACTGCTGGTCACGACGTCAACCATCTGAGGCAGATCAAAGAGATCCGAGACAAATTCCTGGGAAGGAGCCGTTGACCGGGCAAGGAGAATATGAGGCGGTTATCGGTCTCGAGGTTCACGCACAACTTCTGACCCGGTCAAAAGCATTCTGCGCATGTACCACGAAATTCGGCAGTGAGCCGAATACCAATGTTTGTCCCGTCTGTTTGGGAATGCCGGGCGTTTTGCCCGTGTTGAATAAGAATCTCGTTGAGTTCATCATAAGGATGGGAATCGCTACCGGCTGCAGGATCGCCCCCCGTTCCATCTTCGCCCGAAAAAACTATTTCTATCCGGATCTTCCAAAAGGGTATCAGATCTCCCAGTTCGAGGAACCGATCTGCAGCGGCGGCTTCGTGGAGATCGATCTCGAAGACGGTACGCGGAAAAGAATCGGTGTTACGCGCATTCACATGGAAGAAGATGCCGGAAAGTCGATTCATGATCAGGACGTGGATACGCTCGTCGACATCAACCGCTGCGGAGTGCCCTTGATCGAGATCGTCAGCGAGCCGGACTTGCGGTCGGCGAAGGAGGCATACCTGTATCTCTACAAGATTCGACAGCTCGTGACGTACCTCGGCATCTGCGACGGTAACATGGAGGAAGGGAGTCTCCGCTGCGATGCGAACATCTCCGTGCGGAAGAAGGGAGGCAGGGAATTTGGCACCAAGACCGAGGTGAAAAATATGAATTCCTACCGTCACGTGGAGCGGGCGATCGAATTTGAGATCCAGCGCCAAATCCGCCTGCTCAATGAAGGCGAGAGCGTTCAACAGGAAACGTTATTGTGGGACGCGAATCTCAGCGTTGCAGTTCCCATGCGCAGCAAGGAACAGTCCCATGATTACCGTTACTTCCCGGACCCCGACCTTGCGCCGGTGTTCGTAAGCGACCAATGGATTCAGAATGTGGAAAAAGGATTGCCTGAGCATCCGACTGCGCGCCGGGACAGGTTCATTTCTCAACTGGGTCTGCCCCCGTACGATGCCGACGTCCTGACGTCTGAAAAAGGTTACGCCGATTATTTTGAGAGTGTCTTGAAGGAACTACACACAATCAGCAACGAACACCCCAAACAGGTCAGTAACTGGGTAATGACCGAGGTGCTGCGCGTGGTGAGTGAGCAGAAAATCAACATCGATCAATTCCCCGTTTCCCCGGATAATCTTGCGAAGATGATTCGCCTGATCCACGACGGTACGATCAGCAGCAAGATCGCGAAAGAGGTCTTCGGCGAGATGCTCGCATCGAACGAGGACCCGAAGGTGATCGTCGAGCGCAGGGGCCTCGTGCAGATATCCGATGAGTCGATCATCAAGAAGATCACCGGTGAAGTCCTCGAAAAGAATCTTGCCCAGGTCGAAAAATATAAAACGGGGAACCTGAAAGTCTTTGGTTTTTTTGTCGGAGAGGTAATGAAGGCCACGAAGGGAAAGGCGAATCCCGGGGTGGTAAATAGCGTGCTCAGGAAGATGCTGGGGGAGTAGTTGAGTACAGAGTAGTTGAGTACGGAGTAGTTGAGTATGGAGTAGTTGAGTATGGAGTAGTTGAGTACGGAATTGTTGAGTGGTTGAGGACAAAACGAAGGACAATTATCGGGGGAGGTGGTTATGCATAAGTTTAAAGAGCTTAATGTGCATGGGAATGCACTCAAATTTACCAGACTGGTGAGACAAACGACAAGGGGGTTTCCCAAAGAAGAGTTGTTTGGGCTTACTTCGCAGAAGGGCTGCAGACTCGGTCGTTCTCAATATTGCCGAAGGTGCAGGAAATAAATCGAAGAAGGATACTTGAAGACGCTAATGAAATAATCGCCATGCTCGATGGCTTACAAAAAAGCTTGTCTCGTTAATCTCATTTACTCAACTACTCAACTACTCAACATCTTAACATCTTAACATCTCCTATGCGCAGACCCCTCATAGCAGGCAACTGGAAAATGTACAAGGATATCCACGAAACCGCCGGGCTCATCAAGGAGCTCAAGGAGCGGCTCAGAGATTTCAGAATGGAAGTGGATATCGTCATCTCTCCTCCGTTTACCTCTCTCATCGTTGCAAAGACGTTAATCGAAGGAACTCCGCTGAGGCTTGGGGCACAGAACATGTCTCAGCACGACGAAGGAGCCTTTACGGGAGAGATCTCGGCGAAGATGCTGCGAGCGATCGGTTGCGATTACGTCATCATCGGTCATTCGGAGCGACGGCAGTATTTTAAAGAAACGGACGCTGTCGTCAACGCGAAGTTGAAGCAGGCGCTGAGGAACGGATTGACGCCGGTGGTTTGTATCGGCGAGACTCTCGAAGAACGGGAGGCAATGGTCACCGATGAGATTATCACCATGCAGGTGAAAGGAGTGTTGCACGAGCTTGACGCAGCACAGGTCGGTAAGATCGTGATCGCCTACGAGCCGGTCTGGGCGATCGGCACCGGAAAAACCGCCACCCCCGATCAGGCAAACCAGGTGCACCAGCTCATCCGAAAAGTCGTAAGCCAGCTGACTTCTTGGAATGTTGCGGAGAAACTCATCATCCAGTATGGTGGAAGCGTTAACGCGGAGAATGCTGCATCGCTGCTATCTCAGCCCGACATCGATGGCGCGCTTGTCGGGGGCGCAAGCCTGAAGTCGGACGCATTTGTGAGAATTATCCAGGCGGCGATAGAATCGAACGCGAACTGATTTCTACCTCTAAAATCCCTTCAAATTTCAACATTTTCATTGCTTTCGCCTCGAAAATGTATTATATTGTGAGGTAAATGTCCTGTAAGTTGGGCGAATTTCACCAATTTCTCTTTCACAACACAGGCTGACGATTACCGCAATCAATTTGATAACGCTTGCCTTGCGCAGCCTTCTCCGAACTGCAGTGCTCTTTTCAATCTTTCCCATCGCAGGTTTTCCCCAAGTCAGGTTCTATGAGAACGGTCAGGCCACGCGGACCGGACCGGATGCAGCCATGTACCCCGATTCACCAACCCGTAAGAAAATCGATCTCGCCGGCGCCTGGCAATATTCAATCGACGGAAAAGAATGGAATAGTATTTCTGTCGCGAGTGTCTACGATTTTAAAGGCAAAGTGACATTCAACCGCGCATTCGAGGTTAAACCGGAAATGCTGGACACCTATGCATTTTCGCTGGTCTGCTATGGGATCAATCATGCGTGCGAGATTACGATCAATGGTAATTCCATAGTGCGGCGCCAGGGGGGCTATACGTCGTTCGTCGTGCCGATTCCCCCGAACTCCCTGCAGTCAGGCACAGAAAATTCGATCAGCGTAGCAGTCGATAATGAGTTGACGCCTACAACAACGCTGCCTCTCCGCCAGCAGTCCGGCGGCTGGAGGACCTACGGAGGTATTTTTCGAGATATATACCTGCTCGCGACTCCACGGCTTTACATCGACGGGGTCGACGTACGATGCGATTATACCATGGAAAGCAAGGGCGCCAAAGTGAGCGTTCATGCAGATATTGTCGATCGTGCCTCCGGAATTAAAACCGAGCCCGGAACATTGGTCGGTTTTCAAGTCGAAGCCTACGACAAGCTCACCGGCGAAGCTGCGGGCCGAAGTGGGATCACGCCGATCCTCGTTCAGGGTAACACGACCGATCCTCCGTCTGCAGAAGTCGTCATCGCATCGCCGAAGCTGTGGTCACCCTCTCCCGACTCATCGAGCCTGTACGTGCTCAAGTGCCAGATCGTAAGAGTGGTGAATAAAGAAATCACCCTCCTCGATGAGTACAGTCTTGACTCGGGAGTGCGTGATCTCCGGTGGAAGGAAGGTCGACTGTACGTCAACGGAAAATTGACGTTGCTGAAGGGATTGTTGTGGAATGAAGATCATTCCACGTTCGCCTCGGCGATGACCTATGAAGCACTTGAACGCGATATCGCTTCGATAAAAACCCTCGGTGCAAATCTCATTCGCACCCTCTACCCGCCTCATCCGTACATCCTCAATCTCTGCGATCGCTACGGATTATTTGTCATGGAGGAAATCCCACTCGTCGGCGTGCCCGCAGAAATATTGTCGAAAACCAATTATCGGGACCTTGCGAGCACCTGTATCAAGGAGATGGTGGAAAGAGATAAGGATCATGTCTCCGTCCTTGCGTGGGGCATCGGTGACGGATTTGAAACCGGTCCATCCTCAGCTTGTGAATACGTCAACGATATGAGGAACATCGTCAATTCGATCGATAAGCGTCCGGTCTACTTTGCGACGAACCGCATCGGAGATACATGCCTGGGGTACGTCGACATGATCGCTCTAAACGCCGACGGGAGTGATCCAAAAGAACTTCGGGAGGTCCTGAAGACGGCAAAGTCACAATATGCTGCAAAGCCGACAATTGTCGGACGCTATGGAAGAGAAGTCGAGCCTGGCAACCGCAATGGCTACAGCGATCCTCTCTCGATGGAATCGCAGGCTCGTACTGCCCAGGTATTCTTCGAGTCCATCAGGGATGCCAAGATTGCGGGCGGAGTACTGTGGGCGTTCAGCGATTGGCGCACCGATCGTCCGTCGCTTACGAGACATTCCCACGACCCATACCTGCGATCTATGGGGATCGTCAGCTATGAGCGGGAGAAGCGGATGGCGTTCGACATGGTGCGCGTGTTATTCAATGGCGAGAAGCTCCAGGCACTGCCGATCGGCACGTATTCTTCGGGTACGCCGATTATCTACGTCGTCGCGGGACTGATAGCGCTTATTGCGGTGACGTTCATGCACAGCGGCAATCGTCGGTTTCGTGACGCGGTAAACCGCTCGACGTTCCGCATGTACAATTTTTTTGCCGATGTGCGCGATCAACGCATCCTGCCGTACAGTCATTCCATCTTCCTCGCCATGATTGTTTCGGTAACCTGGGCGACGCTTCTCTCGAGCATGTTCACTTACTATCGGGACGACCTCCTGCTCGACAATCTTCTCAGCCAGATCATGACGGATAATCTCAAGGAGTGGTTCGTTCGACTAGTGTGGAGCCCTCCGAAGTTCATTCTCGTGATGTCCGGAATATTCTTTCTGAAGTTATTCCTTGTGAGTGTCGTTGTCCGCATTCTCTCGATGATGGTGCGGGCGTACGTGGGTTTTTACAATTCGTATGCAATTACGATCTGGTCGCTGCTCCCGTATGTGTTTCTCTTGCCCCTTGCGATGATCTTCTATCAATTGCTCAGCCAATTTTACATCGTGTGGGTTTTTGTTTTCATCGGGATCATCACCGTGTGGGTGCTGATCCGTCTTCTCAAAGGCATTTCGATCATTTACGACGTATATCCGTTTAAAGTGTATGCGATCGGCTTGCTCCTCTTGATCGTCGTAGGCGCGGCAGTGTACGGTTACGCAGATTATACGCGCTCCACGTCCGTGTATCTCAGGTACATGATGCATTCGTCAAACAATACGCTGTAGATTCGAAGTATGTATCTCTCAAAAATAGAAGTCATCGGTTTTAAGTCATTCGCGCAGCGCATCAATGTGAATTTTGATTCGGGCGTGACGGCGATTGTCGGTCCGAACGGTTGCGGGAAGACGAATATCGTCGATGCGATCCGGTGGGCGCTCGGTGAACAGCGCTACAGCACGCTCCGCAGCGACAAGATGGAGGACGTGATCTTCAACGGCACCAAGAACCGCAAACCCCTCGGCCTGGCGGAAGTTTCCCTGACCATAGAGAATACCAAGGGCATCCTTCCCACGGAATACTCTGAAGTCACTGTCACCCGGCGAGTCTTTCGATCGGGCGAAAGCGAGTATCAGCTCAATAAAGTCCCTTGCCGGTTGAAAGATATCCTCGATCTTTTTATGGACACCGGCATGGGAAGCGACGCCTATTCCGTCATTGAGCTGAAAATGGTGGAAAGTATATTGAGTGATAAGGCAGACGAGCGGCGGAAGCTGTTCGAAGAAGCCGCCGGTGTCACGAAATACAAGCATCGCCGGAAGGCAGCAATCAGAAAACTCGAAGATGTCCGCCTTGACCTTTCGCGAGTCAACGATATTGTCAAGGAAGTTCAAAAAAATGTCAATTCCCTGGAGCGTCAGGCGAAGAAAGCAGAACAACATAATGAAGCGTCCACGAGGCTGAGGACGCTCGAGGTGGATCTGCAGGAGCGTGAGTACGCGTACAACCACGGCAAGCTGAGACCGCTCGAGGAAAAATTCACCCTCGCTCAGACCGATAGATCGGTGATTGATCGAAAGCTCAGGGAGCAGGACGACCGGATCGATGCCCTCCGCGAAAATTTGCAGCAGATCGAGGTAGAGCTCGCTGAAGCACAGCGCACAGCGGCGGTGCACTTCGAGACGATCCACCACACCGAAGAGAAAACGCTCGTGGCAAACGAGAAGGTCAATTCGCTCCAGGCGAATATCGAGCGCTATGAAAAGGAAAAAAGCGACCTCCGTGCACAGAGCGAGTCGTTGAGCCGGGAACAAGTCATTGCCTCGTCGCGACGTGATGAACTGGAGCAAGAATTATCCTCCTCAGAAAACCTCTACAGGAGAACGAAAGAAGAGCACCAGGGCCTTGCACAGTCTGTTGACCAGATGAGGAATTCGGTGCAGTCGGTGAAAGACGTTATCCTTGCGTTGGCGCATGATCTGGTGCAAAAGCGCGGGGAGCACGAACGGCTGAAATCACGCGTCGACAATCTGAAAGGGAGGGTTGAACGGGCAGCGGAAGATAACGCTCTCTACCGGTCGGATATCGAACGAAATCAGGAGCAGATCGTCGCGCTCACCGCCGAAGATCGTGAGTTGCGCAAGAAGTTCGCGGCAAAGGAAGTCGAGCTCGGAGAGCGGGAGAAGACGAAGAAGGAGTTGAAGCTCGCGGCCGACGGACTTCAACAAAAAGCTATCGAGCTTCGTGGCGAGATTGAGCGCCGGACCGCGAAAACGGATTTCCTGAAACGGATGATAGAGACCAACGAAGGATACTCGGAGGGAGCCCGGTATCTCCTCAGTTCAGAGCGCTGGAAAGGAAAACGCCTGTCGACCGTTGCCGACATCGTTCGCGCCGGAGAGAAGTATCGGAACGCGGTCGAAACCGCCATCGCCGACGTCGCCAATTGCCTCGTGGTCGATCAGATCGAAGATGGCTATGCCGCGATTCGTGAATTGAAAAATGTGGACAAAGGCAAAGCGACATTTATTTGTTTGCAATGGATTCCGAAAGTTACCCGCAGAAGTAAGAAACGAGCATCAGCGTTTGCCTGGGCTTCTCAATTTGTGGAATGCGATGAGAAGTATCGCCCCCTGCTGAATTTTCTACTCGACGATGTGATCATCGTGGAGACACTCGACGAAGCGAAGGGGGTGTTGTCGTCCCTCGCCGGCGTCCGTTGCGTCACAGTGGATGGGGAGATACTCTCGAGCTCCGGGATCATGCGGGGAGGCAGCCGCCGCCTGGACGAAGGGGGATTGATCGGCAAGAAGGAAAAGATCAAGGAGCTTGAACATGAACGAACGACGCTTCAAGCCGAGCACGATGCATGTGCGAAAAAACAGAATGAAACGTCGGGACAGCACGATGCCTTCGAGATTAAAACCTATACCGACGCGGTGAAGAGCGTCGAGAAGGAGATGACCTCCGTCGAGATGCGCATTGCGCAGCTCGAGTTTGAGAAGAAGCGCGCGAATGACGGGATCGAGCGAAATAACGCCGAGATCGCCTCTGTACAATTGGAAATCAATGCGTTGCAATCTCAATACGAGGAAACGAGTGTTGAGCGTTCGACCCTCGAGAACAGGAAGTCGGAGCAGGAATCTGCAGCGAACCGGGCGCTGCGTGAGCTGGAAACTCTGGAGATGCAGTTCGGTGAGAGGACAAAATCGCTGAACGAACTCGAGATCAAAGTTGTCACGCTCCAGGGTGACTTCAAGAACATCGGACGCGATATTGAACGTGCAGATGCGCGCTCGAAGGATATTGAGCTTACGCTTGTGAGGCGTGAAGAAGAGATTTCCCGCGCACAGGAAGAGATCCTGCGGCTATCCGCCGACCTCGTGACGTTCAACGGGGAGCTGGCAACCCTCCGGACGGAGCATGAGGCGATCGACCGGTTGAAACGGGAGATAGAGCAGACATATTCTACCAAACGGAACGAACTTCACGGGATCGAGCTGAAAATCAAGGATGAGCGGCGTTCGCACGACGAAGCGGTCGCCGCGACGCACGATCTCGAGATGAAAATCTCCGAACTGAAATCCGTCATCGAGCATATCAGGTTGCGCGCAAAGGAAGAATTCGAGATGGATCTTC
>DASYTP010000167.1:0-5396 GCA_036002145.1 Bacteroidota bacterium
ATCTCAACATAACTATTATTGTGACCGGGGATCGACCCGCTGATCAAGATCAGATTGGATTCCGGAATAATCTGCAGGACCCGGAGATTCTTGACGGTGATCCTCTCGCCCCCCATTCTGCCGGCCATTCGCATACCCTTAAACACGCGCGACGGGTACGAGCTGGAACCGATGGAGCCGGGCGCACGGACACGATCACTTTGACCGTGCGTGATGGATCCTCCCCCGAAATGGTGACGCTTCACCACGCCCTGAAATCCGCGGCCTTTTGACATGCCTGCAACGGAGACTCTGTCGCCCTTCACGAACAACGAATCCACCTTGATCTCCGCTCCGAGCTGGAACTGTGTGACATCGAATCCGCCGAATTCACGAACGATCCGCTTCGCGGTCGTCCCGGCTTTTTTGAAGTGACCGCGCATCGGTTTCCGGACGGTCTTTTCTCTCCTGTCATCGAAGCCGAGCTGAAGCGCCTCATAGCCGTCTTTCTCTTTTGTCTTAATCTGGGTGACGTAGCACGGACCTGCTTCGATCACGGTGCACGGAATCGACTCACCGATCTCATTAAAGAAGCTCGTCATGCTGATTTTTTTACCGAGAATTCCTGTCATTCTTTATCCAATGGATAATCCATTCCGATCCCCCTGCGAAATTATTTCAGGGGGAGACGGGTGTCAGCGTTGTCTGTTATTTTTGGAAAAAACTTAAACCTTTATCTCCACATCGACGCCTGCGGGAAGTTCGAGCTTCATCAACGAGTCAACCGTCTTATTCGACGAGTTGAGGATGTCGATTAGGCGCTTATGGGATCGCATTTCAAACTGTTCGCGCGATTTCTTGTCAACGTTCGGGGAGCGCAACACGGTATACAGCGTTCGCTTCGTTGGCAGCGGGATAGGACCAGACACTACCGCGCCGGTGGATCTCACCGTCTTGATGATTTTCTCCGCCGACTTGTCGATCAGTGCGTGATCGTAGGATTTTAGTTTAATTCGTATCTTCTGTCCAGCCACTGGAACGTTCCTTTAGTACAACGATACTATTCAATGATTTTCGTTACGACACCTGCTCCGACCGTATGTCCTCCCTCGCGAATGGCAAATCGTAATCCATCTTCCATCGCAATATTCGAGATCAATTCGACCGACAAATTATCGACGTTATCACCGGGCATGACCATCTCTGTCCCCCCCGGCAGCGTCGCGACGCCTGTAACGTCGGTGGTGCGGAAGTAGAACTGCGGACGATAGCCGGTAAAAAACGGCGTGTGACGTCCTCCCTCTTCCTTTTTGAGCACGTACACCTGAGCCGTGAATTTCTTATGCGGAGTGATCGATCCCGGTTTCGAGACGACCATGCCGCGCTCAAGCTCATTCTTCTCGACGCCCCGGAGCAAGAGGCCCGCGTTGTCGCCCGCCTGGACTTCATCAAGCTCCTTGCGGAACATCTCGGCCCCTGTAATAACTGATTTCTTATGAGAGCCGAGACCGACAATCTCGACTTCATCGCCGACCTTCGCACGGCCGCGCTCGACTCTGCCGGTGCCGACGGTTCCACGGCCGGTAATCGAGAATACGTCTTCCACAGGCATGAGGAACGGTTTATCGACATCGCGCTTAGGAAGAGGTACATAGGAATCGACTGCATTCATGAGCTCGAAAATCGGTTTGAATGCAGGATCGTCTGGTTTCGAATCGGGCGCAAGCGCGCGCTCCATAGCTTTCAACGCACTTCCTTTAACGATGGGAATCTCATCCCCGGGAAATTCATATTTCTTCAGAAGATCGCGCAACTCCATCTCAACGAGATCAATGAGCTCAGGATCGTCAACCATATCGACTTTATTCATGAAGACGACGATTTTCGGCACGCCGACCTGGCGAGCCAGGAGAATATGTTCGCGTGTCTGAGGCATCGGACCATCGTTTGCTGCGACAACAAGGATTGCGCCGTCCATCTGGGCCGCTCCCGTGATCATATTCTTGATATAGTCCGCATGGCCGGGGCAATCGACGTGGGCATAATGGCGCTTGTCGGTGGAATACTCGACGTGGGCAACCGCGATCGTAATACCGCGCTCGCGCTCTTCCGGTGCGTTGTCGATGCTGTCAAACGTACGGACGTCCGATAATCCCTTCTTGCTGAGCACCATGGTAATAGCGGCAGTGAGCGTAGTCTTACCATGATCGATGTGGCCAATCGTGCCTACGTTGACGTGCGGTTTATCCCGTAGAAATTTTTGCTTCGCCATGTGTGTGTTCTCCTATATATGCTGAGAAGATCGAGATGATAACTTCAAATGAGCTAAGCTGTAACTGATTCTTTGCCCTTGACTTTTTCGATGATCTGGTCTGAGATGCTCTGCGGAACTTCTTCGTAGTGGGCAAACTGCATGGTGTAGATCGCCCGCCCCTGCGTCATCGAACGCAGCTGCGTGGAATACCCGAACATATCCGACAGAGGAACTTTCGACTTGATGACCTGCGCATCTTTTCTCGCCATCAAGCCTTCAATCTTGCCGCGGCGCGAGCTCAGATCACCCATCACGTCGCCCATGTATTCTTCCGGGGTCACTACTTCAACATCCATGATCGGTTCAAGAAGCGCCGGTGATGCCTTCCTTGCAGCCTCTTTAAAGGCAATCGAGCCTGCAATTTTGAACGCCATTTCCGAGGAGTCAACGTCGTGGTATGAACCGTCGAACAATACGACTTTTACGTCTTCCACCGGGTAGCCGGCAAGAACACCGTTTCTCATCGCTTCCTGAATTCCCTCGGAGACAGCCGAGATGTATTCCTTCGGAATGGCACCGCCGATAATCGCATTTTCAAACTCGTAGCCCTTGCCTTTTTCATTGGGCTCCACCGTCACCCATACGTGGCCGAACTGTCCGCGTCCACCGGATTGGCGAACGAATTTGCCTTCCTGCTCCACCTTTTTCCGAATGGTCTCTTTGTAGGCGACCTGCGGCTTGCCGACGTTCGCCTCGACACGAAACTCGCGTTTCATGCGATCGATGATGATCTCAAGATGCAGCTCGCCCATCCCGCTGATGATCGTCTGACCCGTCTCTTCGTTTGTCGAAACCTTGAATGTTGGGTCTTCGTCCGAGAGCTTCGAGAGGGCCTCGCCCATTTTCTCCTGATCGGCTTTCGTTTTCGGCTCGATGGCAACGGAGATCACGGGATCGGGGAACACCATCTTCTCCAGAATGATGGGATCCCGATCATCGCAGAGTGTGTCGCCGGTGCGCGTTCGTTTGAGTCCGACCATAGCGGCAATATCGCCGCTGTACGCCATATCAATATCCTCCCGGTGATTCGCGTGCATCCGGAGCAGCCGGCCGACGCGTTCACGCTTTCCGGATACTGAATTATACACATAGGAACCGGTCTCCACCGTGCCGGTGTACACACGGAAGAACGTCAACTTCCCAACATAGGGATCGGTCATGATCTTGAATGCCAGCGCCGCAAACTTTTCACTGTCATCAACCTTGCGAACAATCTGATCCTTCATATTCGGATGGTGCCCGGTGATTTCGCCGTTGAGAACATCTATCGGTGCAGGCAAAAAGTCTATCACGGCATCGAGGAGCATCTGCACGCCCTTATTCTTGAAGGATGAGCCGCACAAAACCGGCACGATGCTCACCTTCAGGCAGGCACGGCGCAGAACAGCTTTGATTTCCGCGGGGGAGATTTCCTTCCCCTCGAGATACTTTTCGAGAAGCGTATCGTCTTCATCCGAGACCGCCTCAAGCATCTTGGTGCGGCACTGCTGTGCAAGCTTCTGAAGATCGTGGGGAATGTCCAGATCATCCCAGGTCACACCGGCGCTACCCTCGTGAAAAATCCTGGCGCGCATGGTAATCAGGTCGATGATGCCGGTGAAGATGTCACCCTCGCCGACGGGGATCTGGACCGGGACGGCATTTGCGCCCAGTCGAGTTTTCATCATATCGACGCAGTGAAAGAAATCAGCACCGACGCGATCCATTTTGTTGACAAACGCCAGCCGCGGAACGCCATATTTGTCTGCCTGACGCCAGACAGTTTCCGACTGCGGTTCGACACCGCCGACCGCGCAGAACAGCGCGACCGCGCCGTCCAGAACCCGGAGTGAGCGCTCGACCTCGGCTGTGAAATCGACGTGGCCCGGCGTATCAATGATGTTGATTCGATGATTTTCCCAAAAACATGTCGTTGCCGCGCTGGTAATGGTAATGCCGCGTTCCTTCTCCTGCTCCATCCAGTCCATCGTCGCCGCGCCATCATGGACTTCACCCATCCGATGGAGCACGCCGGTGTAGAACAGAATTCGTTCCGTCGTAGTCGTCTTTCCAGCGTCGATGTGTGCCATGATGCCGATGTTTCGTGTTCGATCTAAAGGATATGCCCTTGCCATAAGTCTCGTTGTTTCTTCCAGATTATCGGGTAATTCTCATCACCATTTGAAATGGGCAAACGCTTTGTTTGCCTCGGCCATCTTATGCGTGTCTTCTTTCTTCTTGATCGCGCTGCCCTCGTTATTGGCGGCAGCCATGAATTCTGCTGCAAGCTTCAGCGACATCGATTTGTCCTTGCGCTCACTTGCGTAGGCAATCAGCCATCTGATCGCGAGCGCCACACTTCTGTCGGGGCGCACCTCCGTAGGGATCTGATATGTTGCACCTCCGACGCGACGCGCTCTAATTTCCAGTACCGGCTTCACGTTATTGAGCGCTTTCTTGAAGACATCAATACCGGTCATCTTACCGCGCTGCTGTATGATATCGAGAGCGTCGTAGACTATCCTTGAAGCAAGCTGCTTCTTCCCTTGTTTGAGGACGCTGTTAATGAACTTCGCGACCATCGGATCGTTGAATTTCGGATCCGGTAAAATATGTCGCTTCCCTGCCGTCTTCTTTCTCATAATGCCTACTTCTGCCTCTTAGCGCCGTACTTGGAACGCCCTTGTTTCCTGTCCGCCACGCCTGCAGTATCAAGAGTGCCACGCACAATATGATACCGCACGCCGGGAAGGTCTTTCACCCTGCCGCCACGAATCAGCACAATTGAGTGTTCCTGGAGGTTGTGCCCTTCACCCGGGATATACGCCGTGACCTCTATACTATTCGTCAGCCTGACGCGAGCGACCTTCCGCAAAGCAGAATTCGGCTTCTTCGGGGTCGTGGTGTAAACCCTTGTACAAACACCTCTTTTTTGCGGTGATTGCTGCAGAGCGGGTGCCTTGCTCTTCCAGGTCACTTTATCACGGCTGAAACGAACAAGTTGATTAATCGTGGGCAAACGGGACTACTCCTCTATTTTGTCAAAGCTTGTTAATATATGAAAATTTTCTCTTTTTGTCAACAATTCTTCACGTTTTTTGACCGGGCTGATTGTGACGCAATT
>DASYTP010000168.1:0-2672 GCA_036002145.1 Bacteroidota bacterium
GCGCAGCGGAGGAACTCACTACATCGATTTTCCCGATCCGGTGTATACCGCCTTCGCAAACGTTAACCTGGTCTACGAGACAAACCTGTTCCGGTTCAGCTATCAGTCGTTGACCAGACCCCCGACGATTTTCGAGTGCAATCTCGACTCGAAAGAGAAAAAACTCATCAAGCAGCAGGAGGTGCTTGGCGGCTATAATCCCGATGAGTATCAATCGGAGCGTATTTTTGCCAAAGCGGATGATGGTACTGAAATTCCCATCTCGCTTGTCTACAAGAAAGGTATGATGAAGAACGGCACAGCTCCGCTGCACCTGACCGGATACGGCGCCTACGGTTCGTCGAGCAATCCTTCATTCAATTCAAACCGGCTGAGCTATCTCAATCGGGGGATCGTCGTCGGCATCGCGCACGTCCGCGGCGGCGGGGATATGGGGCGGGAGTGGTACGATAATGGGAAACTTCTCAACAAGAAAAACACGTTCACGGATTTCATCGCCTGTGCGCAACACCTCCTTGATGAGAGATACACAAGCAAGGATCGGCTTACCATCTCCGGCGGAAGCGCCGGCGGTTTGCTCATGGGCGCAGTAACGGTAATGCGGCCGGAATTGTTCAAGGCGGTGATTGCCTCTGTCCCGTTTGTCGACGCGCTGAACACAATGCTTGATCCGGGCCTTATGTATACGACACAAGAATACAATGAGTGGGGCAATCCAAATGAGAAAGTTTATTACGATTACATGAAATCATACGACCCCTATACGAACGTGAGAGCTCAGGACTATCCCAATATCCTCGTAAAAGTCGGCTTCAACGATCCGAGGGTGAATTACTGGGAAGGGACGAAGTGGGCCGCGAAAATCCGGGAGTCGAAGACCGACCATAACACCGTGATCGTCAAGGTCAACATGGGCGCGGGACACATGGGCGCCTCCGGACGGTATGAGCGGCTGAGAGAGATCGCGTTCGACTACGCTTATATTCTGAGTCAGTGTGGAATTAACCAATGAAAGAAGGGTAATGCTGGCACAATGCCACTAAATCTCTATAACACCCTTACCCGTCAAAAAGAGGAATTCAAACCTCTTCACGAAGGTCATGTCGGCATCTATGTCTGCGGGCCTACCGTCTACGGCCACTCGCACATCGGACATGCGAAGAGCTATGTTTCGTTCGATACGATCGTTCGGTATCTTCGATTTACGGGCTACAACGTCACGTATGTCCAGAACATCACCGACGTGGGTCATTTGCTCGGCGACACGAATGAAGGGGAGGACCGGTTAATACGTCAAAGTCGCCTTGAGCAGAGACATCCGATGGCGATCGCGGAAACGTATACACGCAGCTATTTCGAAGATATGGATGTGCTCGGGGTGATGCGTCCGGATATTTCGCCCCGCGCAACGGGCCACATCCTGGAGCAAATCGAGATGATCGAAATGTTGATCGGGAAAGGCTATGCGTACGAGGTGAACGGCTCAGTGTATTTCGATGTATCGAAGGATAAAGATTACGGCAAGCTGTCAGGACGCAACACGGAGGAAGCCGAATCGGGCACGCGGGTGGAGAGCAGGTCCGAGAAACGTCATCCCAACGACTTCGCGTTGTGGAAAAGGGCCGAGCCTGAGCACATCATGCGCTGGAACAGTCCGTGGGGGGTGGGGTTCCCGGGGTGGCACGTCGAGTGTTCGGCAATGTCCACGAAGTACCTCGGCCAGCCTTTCGACATCCATGGCGGGGGGATGGATAATCAATTTCCACACCACGAATGCGAGATCGCCCAGAGCGAATGCGCCACGGACAAACAATTCGTCAGATACTGGATTCACAACAACCTCGTCACGGTGAACGGGCAGAAGATGAGCAAGTCGCTCGGCAACGTGTTCTTGCTGAAAGACCTGTTCAAGAAGTATGATCCGCACGTCATTCGCTTCTTCATCCTGCAAAGTCATTATCGCAGCACACTCGACTTTACCTACGAGGCTTTGGATGGAGCGGTAAAAGGACTCGAGAAACTCAAAAACACGCTGAGAAATATCAGGAAAAAAACCGGCAGCCCTATTGATCCGGGAGATGTCGTTCCGGGCCCGGCTGGAGGGATGCTTCTGCAGACCTTCAAAACTTCGTTCCAAGAGGCGATGGACGACGATTTCAACACACCGCGGGCGATCGGAGTGCTCTTTGATCTCTCGAAAGAAGCAAACGTTGTTCTTTCGAACAGTGAGACCGATGTGAGAGCCCTTGAGGAATTCGAAAAACTTTTCCTCGAGCTGGGGGTTAACATTCTCGGAATTCTATCGCCGTACGAGTCGAAGTCCTCCTCGACGGACGGCTTAGTTGAAGATCAGCTTTTAAAACTCCTCATCGACCTGCGCAAGGAGGTGAGGGCGCAGAAGTTGTGGCAGCTTTCGGATAAAATTCGGGACGGTCTTGCAGACCTCGGGGTTGCCCTGGAAGACAAGAAGGATGGTACAACCTGGAGGAAGGTCTAGCAGGCTCTACGCTTTTTTCCATTCATAGACTTCATAGCCGTCGACCGTCTTCCCGGAGGGCTCAAATCCGTTGCGCTCATCGAGTGGTTCAATGGCCGGCTTTCCCACGCACACGGTGTTTGGTCGGGCATTTTTCTGCATGTGACCTGCTATGTCGATGATGCGATCGCTGATC
>DASYTP010000169.1:0-5369 GCA_036002145.1 Bacteroidota bacterium
CGATCTCTGTTACAAATCGGAGGAGGGACCCGCCTGTGTTAATAGCTGCCCACATGGCTGCGCGATGCGGATCGGAGATATTGAGGAGTTTAAGGGGTTGATTGCGAAAGAGTAATAGTGAGTAGGGTTGACAAAGATTGAGGTGGTTGCCGGGAAAATCCGAAATCCTAATGTCGAAATCCGAAACAATATCTAAACTCAAAAACCCAATGATCCAAACCGCTGGTAGTGTCTCAGTTTGCAGCGATGGCCTGCATCGACCTCCCCCGTGGCTCCCTCCTTCGCAAGGAGGGGGCGCAAAACATCCTCCCCTTGCGAAGGGGAGGATTATAGGAGGGGTTAACGAGTGCGTGATCACTCACATTTTGGTTCTCCGATTCAAACTGATACACTACCCATCCGTTTTGGCGGTGCCTTTTTGTGGCGGAAATGAAAATGACGACCTCCTTTGACCATCAGCATAATTTTTCCTACCTTTAGTTCACAACACATCGGTCAATTTTCCATGAGCCATTCTCAACGCCTCCTCTTGATCTCGGGTTATTGCTTTGTGTCCTTCTGCCTCGGTCAAACGCCCGGCGATCGCCGCATCGATCTCCCCAACGGATGGCATCTCACTCCCGCGGGGCGTAGTATCCCATTGGGAGATTTGCCATTGAATATCGCCGTAAGCCCGAACGGATCCTATGCTGCCGTCACGAACAACGGCCAGAGCGACCAGTCAATTGAGCTCATCGATGTGAAAAGTGAAAGAGTTCTCGACAGTGTACGGATTGACAAGTCATGGCTGGGCTTGCAGTTCAGCGGCGATGGTACACGTCTCTACGCTTCGGGTGGAAACAATAACAAGGTTGTCGAATACACCATCAGAAAGAATAAGCTCAAGTTTAAGTTCGATTATCCATTAGGCAAACCGTGGCCGAAGAAAATTTCCCCTTCCGGCCTCGCTGTCGATGATGTGCGCCATCGGCTCTACGTCGTCACAAAGGATGACAGCTCATTGTACATTTTCAAGCTCAATAGTAGACGTATCGTCAAGAAGCTGGCGCTCAACGCGGAGGCCTATACCTGCCTCCTTTCGCCCGACCAGGCGGTATTATACATTTCAGGCTGGGGTGGTGGAAGCGTGATCGTGTACGACACAAAGTCCGATGAAATCACGGGACATATTTCGGTCGGCAGGCATCCGAACGATATGTGTCTGACTAAGGACGGTCGGTTCCTCTATGTCGCGAATGCAGACGACAACTCTGTTTCCGTGGCCGACCTCCCCAGGCGCAACGTCATCGAAACGCTGAACGCGGCATTGTACCCCGATGCCCTCCAGGGGAGCACGACGAACAGTGTGACGCTCAGCGGCGATGATAGAACGCTGTACATCGCCAATGCCGACAATAACTGCCTTGCCGTGTTCGACGTCGGCGAGCCGGGGCGTAGTTCCTCCAAAGGATTCATTCCCACCGGGTGGTATCCGACATGCGTTCGAATGATTCAACATACGTTGTGGGTAACGAATGGAAAGGGGTTTCAATCTTTGCCGGATCCCTCCGGACCAAATCCCTCATTGGCAAAACATAAAGCGAAAAAACGGAAAGAGCAATATATCGGAAGTCTGCTTCGTGGAACGATGAGCTTGATCCCGGAACCCGATGAGGAACAACTTGCCGAATACTCCCAGGCGGTCTACAGGAATACACCATATGTGAAAGCCAATGAAATGATCGCCGGGGGAAAGCCCGGAAATCCTATTCCCATGAAGGTCGGCGATCCATCCCCTTTGCACTATGTCTTCTACGTTATCAAAGAGAATCGAACATACGATCAGGTATTAGGCGACGATCCGAACGGCAATGGCGACTCATCGCTCTGCTTGTTTCCCAGAAACATTACTCCGAACGAGCATGCGCTTGCCGACGAATTCGTGCTCCTGGACAATTTTTATGTCGATGCAGAAGTGAGCGCCGACGGCCATAACTGGAGCATGGCAGCCTACGCCAACGACTATGTCGAAAAGACCTGGCCCACTCTCTACGGTGATCGGGGCGGCGACTACGATTACGCCGGTGGCAGGTCGATCGCTTTTCCCAAGAACGGATTTCTCTGGGATAACTGCCGGCGGCATACGGTCACACTTCGCAACTACGGTGAGTTTGTCGACCAGGGACCTCCACCATTGTCTGAACTGGCGCAGCAGACCTGTCTGCCATATCCCGGGTGGAATCTGAATGTTCTCGATACTTTGCGCGAGAACATTTGGGAGAAAGATTTTGACTCACTGCTCGCAGCCGGCAAGTTGCCGCGGCTCAATATCATCTATTTCCCGAATGACCACACGAGCGGTTTGTCCAAAGGCGCCTACACCCCGTTCGCCGCCGTGGCGGATAATGATCTGGCGCTTGGGAAGTTTATTGACCATCTCTCGCATAGTACGGTATGGAAAGAGAGTGCGGTGTTTGTGCTTGAAGATGATGCGCAGAACGGTCCTGACCACGTTGACGCGCACCGTAGCATTGCATTTGTGGCCGGGGCGTTCGTCAGGAGGGGTTTTGTCGATCACACGATGTATTCCACTTCATCCGTACTGAGAACAATGGAATTAATCTTAGGGATGCCCCCGATGAGTCAATATGACGCTGCGGCTGCTTCGATGTGGCGCTGTTTTTCAGACAGCGCAGACGACCGGCCGTTCACGGCACGTCCGGCCAATGTGGATCTGAGCAAGCGCAACATTGCGTATACTCCTCTTATGGAAGAGTTTGAGCATTTTGATCTGGGTCGTGCCGATAACGTGCCGGATCTGGAGTTCAACCGATTGCTCTGGCGGGCTGTCAAAGGCGAAGGTGCCCCCATACCGCCGCTAACGCGGAGCGCATTCGTAAGAACTTCCCCCCAAAAAGACGATGATTAAGTTAAGCGTCCCAACCAAGAAACCGCGGCCCGGAGGATCCCTCCCGGGAAGATCGGAGAAGACAGCCCACCCTTCAGCCCACGACTTTAGCCCACGACTTTAGCCGTGGGTTATCGCATTCGTTTCTTGCGATCCATGAGAGCAAGATATAAGTCCTTGCTATTAACAATAACAATACCCGCCAGCACGAGTCCCGCACCGGAGAAGACATGCGACTCAAGTCGTTCGTTCAGGACGACACTGCCAAGAATAACCGCAAGAACCGGGGTGACAAATGCGACGAGAGAGAGATAGACCGCCTCAACCCGTTTCAACAACCAATAGTACGTTAGGAACGTAATAACCGTGCCGAACAACCCGAGGTACAAAATGGAACCGGCGCCTTTCAGATCCAGATTGATTGAAGATGGGAGTTCGAAGGCAAATGCCAGAATGTACAATAGCGGGACGCCAAAAAGCATCCCGCCCAGGCTTAATTCCGCGGGGGACAAATGCTGAGCGATCCGTTTGACCGTAACAAGCGATATTCCCTGCATAATCGTGCTGATAAGGATTGCGCCCATCCCACGCACGCCGGCAACGTCCAAGGAAAGATCGTTCCAAAAAATATAGCCGATGCCGGCGAACCCAACAACGATGCCGCCAAATTTAAAAACATTCGAGCGTTCCCCCGGCAGGTACAAATGAGAACCGAGCGCAACGATGAATGGATTAACGGCGAACAGGATCGCCGTTAGCCCTGACGGAACATACTGTTCACCCCAGTACACGAGGGCAAACGGAAAACTGAACGAAAGTACCCCGACGGTAAGATAGCAAAGGATCGACTTTCGGTTCGAAGGCAGACGATGACCGCGTATCCACTGGATGATTGCAAGAATAATCATGGCCACTGTAAACCGGAGCGCGACGCCAAAGAACGGCGGAACACTCTCGAGCCCGATCTTAATTGCAAGCCAGGTCGATCCCCAGATAAGCGAGATCAGGATAAAGCCGGAGGCTACGACTAACCGTTCAGACTTCACACGTGTGTCTTGTGGTGTGAAATAATTCCTCGTTGTGCCGGCTGATCTCAATACACATAAAGAAGGTTCACACCCACCGTGGTCTGGTCTTGTGTCAACACATTTTCCTTTTGAAAAACATCCTTATCAGACTTGTCGAAGCGAAGATCTCCGCGGACGACGAGATGCGTGATCGGACGATACTCGGGAGTAAATGTTATCTCCTGAAGTTGCTGTTCTGTCCCGGTGCGGAATCCGTCCCGATCATTGAACATCTCGGCGCGAATCGAAAGTGATGCATTCTCCGTAACATTTAATCGCAGATATCCTGCGGCTCCCACCCACTCTGCGGTATTTCCGCTGAACGTCGAGTGTTCCTCCGTTCCGTAATCGAAGTTCATTCCCGCAGTAACCAGAGAATTGATCCTGTACGTGCCGACGATGTCCAGGACCGCTCTTTTGTCCGAAGTATTTTTCCATTTCTCGGCACCAGCCATGTAGTTTACATTGAGATTCATCCCATCCAGGGGCACGATACCGATTTGTGCGCAAACACTTTTTGCCGCATTGTTATCGACCGCGTTATCCCATCCGTTAACCAGCATGAACATTCCGGAAACGAAGCTGCTGAAACTGTAGGACGCCTTGACTCCTGTGTGTGTGAAGGGAATTGCATAACCGAATAAAAAAGAATGGCTGTAATTATCGTTATGTCCGTCGTAACTTTCGATGACCTCATACCCCATGCTGGTGACGAATTTCCCCGCGACCAGTCGCAATCCATTCCCCAACGGGGCGATGTACGTTACGAAAACTTGGGGAAGATCGAGATCACCGATATCCAACCCGGAGGCTTTGGTCAACCGAGGGATGGATGATCCGGCCATGATATCTGCGCGGAAACCGGCATCACCCGGATTGACCGCTTTTCTGCTGATGGAGAGCTCCACCACATCAAGTTTCATCGTGTTGTCGTCCCTATCAAATACCCGATACCAATTCTCCATTGTTTCGGGTTTATTGAAATTATACGAATACGACGATGAGACGAATGCATTGAGTGAGATTTCTTCATACCAACCGGGTGGTTTTTCAGTGCCTTGAGAGAAAAGCCGATGTGGAAGAAGCCAACATATCCAACCGATCATGAGATAATAAGAACTGCGTCGCATATGCTATTGCCTCGCTCCGACAAAGACCTCTTCGTCGGTATATGCCTTCTCGCCATGAATCGCTTCATCGAGGCCAATCCCTTCGGCACCTTCCTCAACCCTGACCGGGGTGATCTTGTTGATGAGCCAGAGCATTGCATAGGTAAATCCGAATGCCCACACCGATGATATGACAGTGGCGAGTACCTGCTTGAGGAAAAACGGTACGTTTCCTTCGAGCAACCCGTTTGTCCCGGCCGGGTTAAATGCAAGGGACGCGAAGATGCCAAGCAGAATTACGCCGAG
>DASYTP010000170.1:0-3457 GCA_036002145.1 Bacteroidota bacterium
AATTGCCAACATGAAACGATCAACGTACCTCAGCCTTCTATTCTTGCTGATCTGTTGCGAAGCCACACGAACGTATGCTCAAACTGTTTGCCGTGGATCTCAACTTTGGCTAAAAGTATACGATGAAAATAAAGTTGCAAACATGACATTCGGGAATGGCACATGTAACTCCACCACCGGCATCGACTCTGCTTCAATCATTCCGCCCTACTTCGCAGAATCTGAAACTCCCCCTCCACCATTTGGTTTTGAGGCGATTTGGGCTCCTGTGCGACCGCACCAATTTGGTGTCGGTGTTCGCGGGCTACTCGATCTCCAGCTTAATGAATGGACTACCTGTACGCAAATAGATACATTCAGGATCTTAATTGCAGGTGACGACCCGTCGTCAACCATTTCCTTCAAATGGCCTGATCGGTGCACTCTCTATTATGTCTGTGATAGTATTTTCCTGATCGACCCGACCAACCATATCCCACGTATCGACATGTTCTCCCAGGACAGTTTGAGCATACCGTTCGCAGGTGATTCGGGGATTTCAAATCTCTACATTTATAAATACGGCGCATATCCATGTTGCATTGATTGCGAACGAACTTGCCCGTTCACCTCTGCTCCTGATGACCAGCTGGCAATACCAGTGCGCTTTTCTCTTTACCAGAACTACCCCAACCCGTTCAATCCAGTTACGACCTTGGAATTTACACTGCCGACCGAAAGCTCACTCCGCCTCACCATATGCGATCTCCTAGGCAGAGAACTTGCGGTCCTCGCGGATGAGAAGAGAAGAGCAGGTAACCACAGGATCAGCTTCGATGGATCCGAACTATCAAACGGCATTTACTTTGCGAGATTGCAGACTTCCATTGCAACACTTTCGAAAGCGATGATTCTGCTTAAATGACGTGAATCATTTCATCGGTACTCCCGCTCCTGCCCGCGTGTTCGTAAGATGAACAATCAGATTCTCGTGCTCATCTGACGGCCCACATTCATGGGCCGGCTTTTTCTTTGATTAAGTCCCACCACTAGTCTGCCATTTTTTCCCTTCGTTTACATCTGTCATACCTCCTTTGTTTTCGGCAACCTTTTATTCCTATATCTTGTTATGTCTTTACCTTGCTTTTCTACGCAAAATGAGTTAACTTTCAAGACAAATTCAATTCATTTCGACTGAATTCGAGGGAAACCGAACGAGAACGCAGACCGGCAATCATTCCATGACGCAAGATCAGCAAGCCCAGGAGAAACTCAAGCTCAGCACTATTCCTGCACACATCGCAGTCATCATGGATGGCAACGGTCGCTGGGCAACGAAACGCGGCCTGCCGCGAATCGCCGGGCATAACGAAGGCGTTGAATCCGTCCGCGACGCCGTCGAGGCGTGCGGTCAACTCGGCGTGAAATACCTTACCCTCTACGCGTTTTCCACGGAGAACTGGAAACGGCCCCAGGAGGAAGTCTCGCTACTCATGAGGCTCCTGATGCATGCTCTTCGGGACGAAACAGACAAGCTCCACAAGAACAACGTGCGCGTGCATACCATCGGTGAAACTAAGTCATTGCCCCAGAGTGTCCAGGACGAATTGTGCGATGCAATCGAGCGGACAAAGAATAATACCGGCCTGAACCTGCTGCTCGCGCTTAGCTACAGCGGTCGATGGGACATCGTTCAGGCTGTGAAAGAAATCGCCGCGGGCGTCCGGAATGGAAACGTCGATCCGGAACAGATCAACGAATCGCTTATCGCATCCTCGCTCTCGACGCGGAATATTCCCGATCCGGACCTGCTCATCCGCACGAGCGGTGAACTCCGCATCAGCAACTTTCTTCTGTGGCAGCTTGCCTATTCGGAAATTTACATCAGTCAATGCTTCTGGCCGGAGTTCCGCAGGGCCGAACTCTACGAGGCGATTCGAAGCTACCAGCAGCGTGAGCGGCGCTTCGGGATGGTGAGCGAACAGCTGCAGGATGGCAACCCCCGCTCCTCCTTTGCAGGCAGACTCTTCAAAAGTGTTTCAGGAATATAAGACGTTGCGTTATCTCCTCCTCCTTATTCTGCCGGTTTCGGTAGTCCTCATTCAAACGCTGTATGCCCAGACTCCCGTAAAGGAAGTCTATAAGATTCTCGGCGTCTCCGTCGAGTTTGCCTCCTCGAAAACCGCCTCCGAACCGGCTGGCATCATCGCGCATTCAGGCCTCAAGGTCGGGGATGAGATCGCCGTCCCGGGCGATCAGGTCCGTCAGGCAATCCAGCGTCTCTGGGCACTGCGAATTTTTTCCGATGTTCAGATTCTCATCGAGAATAAGGTCGAGAACGGCGTCTATCTCCTCATCAAGGTCGCCGAGTACCCCCGCTTCGACCGCGCAGTGTTCGAAGGCAGGGACGACGTGGACGAAGACGATCTTATGAAAAAAGTCTCGGTCGTCAAAGGGCAGATCCTCACGCCCGACTACGTCATACGAATTGTCAACGACATACGACACCTGTATGAAGAGGAGGGTCATCTCCTCGCGACGATCACCCCTTCGACGTCCGTTGATGACTCAAGCAAAGGGAACTCAGTCGTCCTGACGCTGAAGATCGACGAGGGTCCCAGCGTCACAATCGACAAGGTTCACGTCACAGGATGCACGGCATTCAGCGAGGACGACGTCAAAGACCATCTGGATGAAACTAAAGAGAAGACCTGGTGGCAATTCTGGTCGCATCCGAAATTCGACAGGAAAAAATTTGATACCGACAAACAAAGCGTTTTAAAGTTCTACAGGAAGAACGGGTACATCGACGCGGAAGTAGTATCGGATACCACCTGGTACAGCGCCGACAAGGAAAAGATTAACGTTTCGCTCGCCGTGCACGAGGGGGCGCAGTACAAAATACGGAATATCGTCTGGGATGGCAATACCATCTATAAATCGGATGCGCTCGGCGAACGGCTGCAGATTGCACCGGGCGACGTGTACAACGAGGAGAAGTTCGACCAGAATCTGCGGGGCAACGCCGATCAGTCCGACGTCGCCTCGTTGTATCTCGACAACGGGTATCTGCAATTCCGGCTCGACCCCGAGATCGTACGCGTGCCCTGCGACAGCGCGATCGGGGCTCTCGCGGGCGCTGAGAGCGTGAAGGCCCCGCCCACGACGGCTGCATGCGATTCGCTCGACATCATCGTGCATGTCTATGAACGAAACCAATTCCGCGTCCGGCAGGTTGACATCGTCGGCAACACGAAAACGCATGACGATGTCATTCGCCGTGAATTGTACACGCGTCCGGGGGATTTTTTCAGCCGCGCATCCATCATCCGCAGTCTCCGGCAGCTTCAACAACTGAACTACTTCAACCCGGAAAAACTCAAACCCGAACCGCGCATGGTGGACGAGGAGAATGTCGACCTTGTGTACGAAGTCGAGGAAAAATCGAGCGATAATGTGAACGCTTCAATCGGATACA
>DASYTP010000171.1:0-11372 GCA_036002145.1 Bacteroidota bacterium
GATATCGTCGACCTTCTCACACCTCTCATCCAGGAGGCCCAGCTCATCGCACAAACGAGACAGATCGGCCTGGAATTCCTGGCGGGAGAGGTGCCCGTGGTTTCGATCGACAAGGATCGCATGACCCAGGTGTTCACGAATTTACTCTCGAATGCCTTGAAGTACACTCCCGATAACGGCAAGATCACGGTACGACTCGCCAGAATTCTCGACTGTCCGGGGCTTGCCAAAAACGGCAAAGGCTGTGTCCATATCGAAGTGCAGGATACCGGAGTCGGTATTCCTGACTCGGATCTTGCCCGCTTGTTCGATAAGTTTTACCAGGCGAAGAATGTTCCGCTCGTAAACGAAAAAGGTTCGGGACTGGGGCTGG
Source organism: Bacteroidota bacterium (assembly GCA_036002145.1). Lineage (GTDB taxonomy): Bacteria > Bacteroidota > Ignavibacteria > UBA10030 > SZUA-254 > DASYTP01. Next base: position 374 of record DASYTP010000171.1, read on the forward strand.
CGTTGGTGAAGCATGTATCGGAGGCGCACGGCGGGAAGGTGAGCGTGCAAAGTCAGGTCGGTGTCGGCTCGAAATTCGTCGTCGAGCTCCCGGTGTCTTGAAATTTGCCGGCCTCCCAGCGTACAATGATCCCGATTCGTCCTGAGACTGAAGCATTTCTTCAGGAGGTGGAAACATCGACGGGGAAAAAATTTCACTTCCGCAGGGAAGCGGCGGTGCTCATCGAACTTGCGGAGATGCAATCGATGCGTCAGGTTTTTGATGATCTGACGTTCTATGCCAAGTTTGTCTCGCATGCGGCGACCATCATCAAGCGCCAGGGCGCAGGGAGCGAAGATACCGCGAAGTTGTCGCTTGAATTTAGCGGGAAATTGGAAAATACCTCCGCACTCGTTGCCACCCTGGTGAGAGAAGCCCCGACGGAGATCCGGCAACAATTCACGGAACGCTTCCTTTCACTCACTCCTGCATCGATGGAATCTTTTTTGTCGTTTCTCTACGAGTTGAGCTGGATCAAGAATTACTATCTCGACAAAGATCGTGAGGTTGGGTGATGCGCCACTGTGCCAATACCGCGGACAATGCCGTCGTTTGCACGGAAGCTCCCCGATTCATGCCGGGTGAGTCCGGCTGAGTGGAAACCCGTGTAGCGAAAATATCTCTTGCGGCACTCTGTATTGCCGCCACGTGCTGGCTCGGGGGTATCAATCTCCGGGCGATGGTGGGTTTCAACCTGCTTGAGCCGGGGACCATCGATTTCAAACCAAACGTTCACCCGTACGTCGAACGGGCGGTATTCGGGTTGATTGCCCAGAGCTCGATGGTGGTGGACGTCGCGTATGCGGTAGTGTGGTTGGCTGGCATCGTTTTTCTGATTTCGACCTCCTTCCGCGCGAAGGAGCACGGTTGGCTCGTAATGAGTGCGATCCTGTTCTACATGTTCACTCCCGTGGAAGTCTATGCAATGGTCCTGGATGCGCGGATGTGGTGGCTCGACCACGTCGGTTCGAATGATCTCGTGGAGTTTCGAAAGTTATTTATCCACCGTCTCACGATGCTTGAAGGCGTGCCGATGATAGCGCTCTTGAGCTATTACACGACGATCGTGTTCGCGATCGTGCGCCCAATGCGGCATCCCGGCCGACCGGTGTGAGTACCCGTCAGGATGCATGCTTGTTTTTCTTCCGACAAATACTTATTCTGCGCGTATGAATTATTTTCAAATGCTCAGCGAACTTGAGGAATTGGCCCGTCAGCTCGGCATCCAGCTTCGCTATGAGAAGGGAGATTTCGAGGGAGGCTATTGTGTGCTGAAAGCGCAGAAGATCCTAGTCGTCAACAAGAGACTTCACGACGCCCGTAAGGCGTCTTCGTTGGCACAGGCATTGGCGGAATACGGGATAGAGACCACCTATATCAAGCCGAACCTTCGCGAATACATCGAAGATGAGGTTGCCAGGATGGCGAAAACACACTAACAAGCCTGAGAATGCAAGAACCCTCCGGCAACACTGCCGTCTCCTCAACTCCCCGCTTCCGTTTCGCTTTCGGCTGTTTCATCGCACTATTTCTCCTCACCGGTCATTTAGCCATAAACGATCTCTGCATTTATACCCCCGACAGCACCAGGTATCTCGTCTGGGCAAAATCCCTGGCGTCATTTCAGGGATTCACCGATCAGACCGATCCGGAGCCGGCCAAGTACGTAATTCATGGACCGATGTATTCAGTCCTCCTTGCGCCTGTCGCCCGCTTTTTCCCGCTGAACATCGTTGCTGCAAAGTACCTGACCCTTGTGCTGGGTGCGCTCGGGCTCGTACTTTTTTGTACCTGGGCCGCGAAGCGGGTGAATCCGTGGATTGCGCTCGCGGGGTCGTTTTTGCTTGCGTTCAATCCGATGTACCTTTTGTACACCACCGAAATCCTGTCCGATGTGCCCTTTGTTGTTGCCTTCGTGCTTGTACTTCTGCTGCTCGATCGCATGCTTCGCGCGGGGGAATCCACGCCACTCGCCCTCCTCTTTCTGTCGATTATTCTCATGATTGCGGTGCTTCTCCGTGAGATCGGGATCGCGTTGCTGGTTGCTTCGGTGTTTTATTGCTGGAGAAAGTTGGGATGGAAGACTGCGGTGTTCGTTGCAAGCGTTCCAATCCTGTTCTATACGCTTTGGTATATTCGCGATGAAGTCATCGTGGCTTCCGCTGAATTGCCCGGTCTTTCCAACTCGAGAATTCTTACTCATCATTTTTTCACCGGACCTGCTGCAAGCCTCCTGGAGGAATTTCTCGCGCGGGCCGGGAACAATTTCCTTGTATACTTCAAGGCGATCGGCTCGCTGTTGTTTTTCCCGTTCCTTGATGCGTTGCCGTATGATATTGTGTTTGTGAACAGTCCCCCGGTTTCTGTCGTGGTGGGTCTTCTCCGCGTGCTTCAGTATCCTTTCATAGCCTTGACTGCAGGACTGGTGTTGTATGGTATCCGGCATGACTACCGGACTTCGGACACGGCGATGCTGCGGATCGTCTTCGTCGTCGTCTACTTCACGGTGATTTTCCTCTATCCCGTCAACGACGTCAGATTTTTGCTTCCGATTGCGGTCTTGATGGTGTATTATGGGCTGCTGACCGCTGAAAAATATATAGAGCAGATTCCGCGGCGGGACAATCCCTCGCGGTGGTTTCGTGCAGTGCCGTATGCAGTCCTGGTAGTCGCAATCGTCCCGAACGCCTGTTGGGTCGCACAGTACATCCAAACCAATCGATCCTACATGAATTCCCCCGAAGCATTTTATGAAACGACAAAAAACATGAAGCGGTATCCGTCGCACTTCACGGCGCCATTTCCGCTTGCGGGGGAGTGGATATGCGGTCACGCCGACTCCGGTGCAGCCATTCTCACGCAATGGAAAGACCTGGCATGCTGGGTGCAGGGACGAAAAGTTCTGAATGCGAGCAACACCATTACACCCGATCTCTTCGAAAATAAGTTAAGAGATTATGAGGTACGGTACGTGGTGTCGGTGATACAAAAGAACGGCGTGCATGAGTTTGAGTTCCAGGCCGAACAATCATCCCGGTTCGCATTTATGCCGGTCGCGCGGTTTTCAAACGCGGTGATTTTTGAAGTCCGGCGCGATGATCGCAGAGGAGCGGATCGCGATACCGGCACGTTTTTTAGAAAGGGAATCTTCTATCTTGACCGGGGGAAATATGATCTTGCCGAGAAGGTACTCGAGGAAGGCCGTGAGGCGGATTCCCTGAACGTCCTCTGCTACTTCTTCACCACAGTTGCAAAGGAATTCAACATGAAACTGGGAGAAGCAAGTGAGAGGTTCCATCAGCTGGAGTCCTATCCCCAATCGCTGCAGTTCCTCGACGAAGCCTCTGTCCATCAGCAAATCATAGGTCTTCTCGCTGAGGCAGCTCTGTCAACGACAGCCGCAGAGAAGTCGGAGCTCTACTTTCGCTCAGGCGCCGGATACTGGGACCTCGGATACCGTGCACGTGGATTGGAGCTCATAGAGATGGCACTGGCGGCAGATTCATCCTTCGTCCCTGCATATGTTTTCGGCATCCATTTCAATCTCCTGCGGGGGGATACTCTTCGTGCCCGTTCGCTGCTGAAGATCGCAATGAACATTCCGGCGGACAAAAATGTGTTCGTTGCGTGGAAGAACATTCTGTCTGAAATCGATTCTCTTCATGCAGTTCAATCGCCTGCGCGACGTGCCTATCATTACGGCGAGATCTCGACAGCGTACAGCACGATGCGCATCTTCGACAGTGCGATAGAGAGTGCGCTGCAGGCAGCCCGCGAGACGCCTGATGGCGTCGAATCCCTCTACAGGCTTGCGAAACTGTATGTCGCGGTCAATCGTTTTGGTCCCGCGCGCCGCGCGTACGAACGACTGCTCTCGCTGGAGCCTGGAAACACCACGATGCAAAGAGAACATGAAGAAATCCTGCGCCGATTCTGAACCGCTGCTTTCCCTTGCGGCATTATTTTCTCGTTACGCACGATGATCAAAGCCGTCGTCTTCGATCTTGACAACACGCTCGTCGATTTCATGGCCATGAAGCGCCAGGCGATCGATGCGGCGGTGCGGGCGATGATAGATGCGGGCCTGAATCTGAAGGCTGATGAAGTCAAGGGGCGCATCGATACGATCTACAAGGAACGCGGGATCGAATTTCAAAACGTCTTCGACCAGCTGCTCTATGATGTCTTCAACAAAGTCGATTACAAGATTCTTTCCGCGGGCATCATTGCCTACCGTCGTGCGCGCGAAGCTGCCCTGGTTCCGTATCCGCACGTGTACATGACCTTTATCGAATTGCTGAAGCGCGGTCTGCGGCTCGGTGTCGTTTCGGACGCGCCGGCGCGCGAGGCCTGGCTGAGGCTTGGCTACCTGAATTTCCATCACATCTTTCATTCCGTTGTGACCTTCGATGATACCGGCGTGCGCAAGCCCCAGGAGGCGCCGTTTCGGAAAGTCCTGCATCTCCTGGAGGTGCAGCCGGCTGATGCATTGATGGTGGGTGACTGGGCGGAACGCGACATGATCGGTGCGGCGAACATAGGGATGAAGACTGCATTCGCACGATACGGGGATACCTTTGGTACTCTCGAATCGCATGCGGATTATGAGATTGACGACATCAAGGAAATTATTCAGATCGTTGAGAAAGAAAACACCGGGACGTTTCCATGATCCAGGGCATCGGAATTGACGTCGTTGAGGTTTCCCGCGTCCAGCGTGCAATAAATCAATGGGGGATCATATTCCTTCACAAGATATTCACTCCCCGCGAGCTGGCGTATGCGGAATCCAAGAAAAATCCTACACCTCATATTGCTGCGCGATTTGCTGTGAAGGAAGCGGTTGCCAAGGCCCTGTCGACCGGTTGGAGCGGCGGGTTTCGCTGGAAGGACGTCGAAGTGGAAAACGATGTTTCCGGAAAGCCGTCAGTCCTCCTCTACGGACGTGTAAAGGAACTCTTGCATGGAAGCAAGATTCTCGTGTCAATCTCCCATTCCGAGAACGTGGTTGTGGCATTTGCGGTCATTGAGCGGGGCTCGGCTTGAAGGGTGAAGGTTGCCTTTGGAAAATAAATTGAGTATTTTCACACATCATGTTTATTCATTTTGAGGCGCCGGGATCATGAAACAGCTTGGTATCAAGAAATTGTACTATTCCATCAGCGAGGTCAGCAAGATCACCGATCTCGAGCAATACGTCTTGCGGTACTGGGAGACGGAGTTCGAACAGCTTAAGCCTGCGAAAAACCGCGCGGGGAATCGCATCTACACAAACCGTGACATTAAGTTGATCCTCTACATCAAGAGGCTGCTCAGAGAAGAGCGGTACACGATAGAGGGCGCCAAGCAGGTACTGATGAGCTATTTCCCGGAAAGTGATACCGGCGAGCAGCTGGAACTTATCTCGGAGCAGGTTCAACCAGCCGGAGTTGAAGTTACATCAGTCTCACCGCAGCCATCGCAGCCTCGCGCTACAACAGATAATCGTCTTCGCAACGATATGATCGAGATGAAGAGATTTCTTGAAGAATTGTTGATGAAATTGTCATGAGTGCCTGGAAAGAGCTACACCTCGATGAAAGGATTCCTGAGTGAAAAACGCCTCGACAAATTTGCGAGGTGTTTTTGATTTTGTACTGTTTGAGTCGGAACGGCGGGATTTGAACCCGCGACCCCTTGCACCCCAAGCAAGTGCGCTAGCCGGGCTGCGCTACGTTCCGGAGATTTCTTGACCGAGTGGAATATACAAAATTATGGACATGGTTACAATATTCTACTGGTTTATCGGTGCGGTGGTCCTCCTCCTCGTCCTCGCTTTATTATATCGCATTACCTACAAGCTCTGGAATTGGTTCAAGACCGTACGGAGCCGCCCGCTCAATAGAGATTAATTTCTTTTCATTCTTGAACCAAGCACGTGTCGATCGTGTTGTTAGGGATAGGGATCAGATTAATGGTCCGTCACACAGAATCCAACATGAAAGGGAATGAACAATGAAAACGCGAAACATCGTACTGGGTTTTCTCTCAGGGGCTGCCGTTGGCTCAATCGTGGCCTTGCTCTATGCTCCCCAGAAGGGTGAGCACCTCCGTGCCGAGATTAACCGGAAAGCTGCAAGGGTGGCAGATGATGTCAACGAGTACCTCCGTCATGCCGCCACTCGGACCTCCGATGCCCTGCGAAATTTGACCAGGAAGCCACTCAAGGCCGCATAATACAATCTGCAATAGGATATGGGCAATTACGTTATCGAAACGTTTTACTCAGTACTCTCGATTTGTAATATTCATGCCGAACTCATGAATTGAGCGGGGCGATTCCCCCACGCCCGCCCAACATTCAGTAACTTCATACGAAAGGAGAACCTTATGAGAATCAATGTTATCTTTGCCGGGTTGACGTTCGCACTCTTAATTATGTTCATCTCTTCATGCAGGGAGAGCGCGAGCGAGCCCGGTAGTACCTCGGACCGCACGCTCGTTAACGGGGAATTCAACGTTGAGGGATTGGACGTGGCAGCCGGCGAGACCGGAGTCCTCAACAATCCAAATTTCCTGGCTGTCCTCTCCGGATCATCTGAAGTCCCTGCCCGGGACACCCGTGCACGAGGCGTGGCAAAATTCAGGTTTAACCAAACGCGCGATACCGTCACGTTTCGGCTGATCGTCGCGAATATTCAAAATGTCGTCGCGGCGCATATTCACCTCGGTCCACCGGGGGTGATTGGACCGGTGATCGTCGGACTTTACTCCGCAGCTCCGGGCGGCGGAAGAATTAACGGTCCTATCGCGGAAGGAGCATTTAGTGCAGCCGACCTTGTAGGTCCGTTCGCAGGCTCGATTTCGTTGGCCCACTTCATCGAGGAACTACACAAAGATTCACTCTATGTAAACGTTCATACCAATGATGGTGTCGGCCCTGTGAACACCGGACCGGGTGATTTTCCCGGAGGTGAGATCAGAGGCTCGCTGCGTCTTGCTCCGGTCACAGGCGGAATCGGACAACGCAAAGATTAATCCTCCCGTAAGCCGGGTAGGGAAACCCCAGCCAGAGGAGGCTGGGGTTTTTTTATTTCCAGGCTCTCCGATACGATAGTGTGAGCGAGTGAAGAGCGAATTTGGACTTTCGCGACAGACTCACCTGGGGGCTTGAAGACCCACGCCCGAGGCCGTTAGCGAGCTTGCCGATCGCAAAGGATCTCACTTTTCAGTGTTTATGCATCGCTCCTTGCAGGAAGGATCCTCATTTCTCGCACAGAATCCCCGGTTCTTCTTTACCTGCACCAGCCGGGGATTTATCATATTGAGCGTCACACCCTAATGTTGATCCACATCACCGGCTGCATGAATTCGTGTGAAAAATTCTCGATTTTGGATACGGATTGTTCGATAACGGCACGAATTTACGGGCGCAACATTAATCACCAAACGGTTTTGAGGCTTCGGACGACCGTCAGGGTCGGCTTCAAATAAAGAAACGATAAGGCATTTTTCTCACTGGTAACTCATGATACTTGGCGATAAATACTCTGCGATGTCCCTTCGAGCAAAACTTACGTTCATGAGCGTACTCGTTCTTGCTCCGCTATGTATTGCTGTTTCGATTCTTGTGGGTTCACCTGAATTCTACCACCTCGATGGTGCCGACCATCGGTTAATCTCCGCAATTATCGGCATTGGGGTCTTCGTAAGTTGTGCCCTCGTGGTGTTTATCGTGGCCACATTGGTTACCCGCCCTTTACGGAAGGTGGTGCAAAGTGTTGAACGGGCAGCAAAAGGCGATCTGAACGTTCAGGCAACCGCACCATATAAGGATGAAGTCGAGCAGATAGCAGTTGCGATCAATACGGTGATCAGAAATTCCGACTCGACGATGAAAAAAATCAATGCCGTTGTGACACTCCTCGATAAACGTGAAGAGCAGCTTGAGGATGCGGCCGAGGAACGGAAGTTCATTGAAAAGCAGGTTCAGCTCTCGAATGAAATCCTAGAAAAGGTGAGCGCACTTATTCTCGTTGTCGATAGCACGGGTGGGATTCAATATGCGAGCCGGTCATTTGAATCGATCCTTGGCTACCCACCGAAGGATCTTCTTCAGGAGGGTTGGTGGCAATCGAGCCGACCGGAGACCACCGACATGATCGATTGGCTGAGGGAGCGCGGTCGCGTGGCGAAATGCGCGCGACGTCAACAATTAATCAGCAGTTTGCCTTACGAGCAGCAGGTGGTGGATGTTCGTGGGAAATTACGGTGGATTCTTTGGCAGGATACGGAGGGTTTCAACGAGACGCTGATCGTCGTCGGTCAGGATATTACCGGTAGAAAGTTGGCGGAAGAACAAATACGTGAAAAGGCTGCGCTGCTGGATATTACAAGTGACGCGATCCTGGTGCGCAGCCTCGACAACCATGTTGTCTATTGGAATCGCGGTGCAGAAATGCTCTATGGCATATCCCAGTCAGACGCGATCGGTAAGGACGTTCACGAGCTCTATGAACACGAAGATTCAGCCACGGTCGGCATCGCCTCGACGAACGTCATCGAAAACGGTGTATGGAATGGAGAAATGAAAAAGACCACCCGGGGAGGAAAAGGAGTCATCGTAGAAAGCCGCTGGACGCTGATGAATGACGAAATGGGAATCCCGAAGTCGATTCTCGTGGTTGACACCGACGTGACGGAGCAGCGCCAACTCGAGGTGCAGTTCCGCCGGGCCCAACGATTGGAAAACATCGGCACCCTCGCAGGCGGTATTGCGCACGACCTTAACAACGTCTTGACCCCGATCCTCATGTCGATCCCGATTCTGCAAAAGCGCAACGGTGATGAAAGGTCGAGGCAATTACTGACGACCATTGAAACAAGCGCACAGCGGGGCGCCGACATCGTGAAGCAGGTCCTGACGTTCGCCAGAGGCACGGAAGGGGAACGCACGCTCCTCCAACCGAAGCATTTCCTGCGGGACATCGTGGAAATCTCCAAGGAGACGTTTCCCCGCTCCATTGCATTGAAATTTGAAGTGCCCGAGAATCTCTGGACGATCACCGGGGATGCGACACAGCTCCACCAGATCGTTCTCAACCTGCTGGTGAATGCCCGCGATGCCATGCCGGAGGGGGGCTCGCTTACGTTGAGGGCTGAAAATGTAGCGCTGGATGAGAAGAGCTCACGTTCGTTCCTCGGTGCGAAGGCTGAAAACTATGTCATGCTGTCGGTGAAAGACACAGGAATTGGCATACCATCAGAAATTCTCGATAAGATTTTTGATCCGTTTTTCACAACGAAGGAAGTGGGGAAAGGCACCGGATTGGGGCTTTCAACCGTGATGACCATTGTCAAGAGTTACGGGGGATTTCTCACAGTCGAAAGTACCCCGGCGATAGGGACCGAGTTTAAGGTCTTCATTCCGGCGACGAACGCCCCCATTTCAGAAGCGAAGTCGAATAGGCGGGCAAAATTACCCGTGGGCAAAGGCGAATGGGTGCTCGTTGTGGATGATGAGATTTCGATTCGTGAGATCACAAAGGAAACACTTGAAGCCTATGGTTATCGTAGTCAGACGGCAAAAGACGGTGTTGAGGCGCTCTCTGTTATTGAACGCGACCGGGATAAGATCGATCTCGTATTGACCGATATGATGATGCCGAACATGGATGGCGCATCGTTGATCCGGAGATTGGAACGCGTCGCACCCGACATCAAGATCGTAGCGGTCAGCGGCGTGACCGACCAGCTCGCGCTCGAAAAAATCAAGAAGTCTCGGATTGAAGCATTTTTGCCGAAGCCCATTCACACAGAGAATCTTTTGAGGATTCTTGACTCCGTCTTACACGCAGAAGCAGAGGTGGAGTAGCAGAGGCTCGCTGTCGGCCGGGCAGAGTTGTTCCTCACCCTCAATCTTCTTACATTCCACAAGATGAAGGGCATCGTCAAAGCTATCCGTAGATTTTTCGCATCGATGGGGCTCGTCGAGCAATCGCAGGTGGTTGCCTCGACGGCGGTGATCGTAGCGATGGTGACGATAGTGACGACTCACTTTGTTTCCGGTTACAGCCTGAGGTGGACCGACTTCATCGGTGTGGTCACGGTTGGGGTCATCGGATTCGTCAGCGTGTATTTTTCCCTGAAGTACGGGAGGATGTTGGAGGATCAGCGGCGTGAGCTGCTCGAATTGAACACGATCACGGAATCGGTAAACCATTCGGTCGAGTTGAATTACGTTCTCCAGATCGCACTGGCGAAGGTTATGGAGCTTCTGCGCGCCGATTGTGGATGGATTTATCTGAGCGAGAATCATACACTTGCTCTAAAACTCTCCAATGGAACTTCGGCCCCTTTTTTCCTTCCCGATCAAACTGAAACCAACGACTCCCTGCGATGGGTTCACCGACCTTCGCTTCTGCGTACGAGCGACCCGATTATTCGTACCTGCACGTCGGAGGAGTTCCAGCACGACCTCATGGTTGGCGTGGCATCCATCCCGTTAATCAGGGCCGGATCGTTCGCAGGAGTGCTGATCATCGGCAGCAAGGACGTCGAAAAGTTCGAAGCGAAAAAGATCGCGTTGATCCAGGCTTTTGGGAACCAAATCAGCGCGGCATTGAACAACGCTTCTCTCTACGAGCAGGTGAAAGAGTCCGAGCGGCTTTATGCCGACCTCTATGAGAATTCCCCCGACATGTATCACAGCGTAAACCGCGAAGGCATCGTTGTCAGTTGTAATCTTACGGAGAGCGAGCTCCTCGGGATCCCGAAGACGGAAATCATCGGCCGGCCGTTGATCAGTCTCTATCCCGAGGCGCAGCACGATCATGTGCGTAATAACCTGAAACGGATTTTTGAGCAGGGTCAGGATCTGAAAAGCGTCGAGGAACAGATCCGGCGAAGTGATGGAACGCTGATCGATGTGAGCCTGAATACATCGATGGTGTACGATGCGAACGGGAACCCGACAATTGCC
>DASYTP010000172.1:0-3659 GCA_036002145.1 Bacteroidota bacterium
TGACTGATCGAGCGCCCAGATCTCGTTGTGGTGAATCCGCAGAAGCGTGTGCACGGTGTCGCTGTACGGATTGACTTTTTCATTCATAAGCTTTTTTACATCATCCGGGTACTTCACCGGCTGGTCGAACTCGGTGTATGATTTCTTCGGACGAAAGGAGATGTACAGGCCGAGAGATGTGCTTATTTCATATGCCGGAGTAATCGGGAGCTGATGTTGCTCGAGGAGTGCCGTTCGGGCGCGGACTTGTGCCGCATTCAATTCCTCGAAGCGCTGCATCGATGAAATCATGACTTCGTCGATGTGGACGGTGTAGATGGTTGGGAGATTGTCCCAAGGACTCCTTGCAGAGGACAGATGGGTGCTGTCCTGCCCAAATGCATTCACAGCCAAAAAGACCAACACTGAAACGAGAGGCTGTTTCATCATGGATATCCGTGCTGATCCGTGCGGTTTCCGCGTCATCCGTGGTTCCTTTTTTTCAGGGGAGGGCTTGCAGAGTCAACCTTGCGAAGGTTCCAAACCTTCGTAAGGTTACCTTTATCACACCCTCACTAACTTCTTATACTTTATCCTGTGCGGCCGCTCCGCCTCAATGCCCAGGAGTTTCTTCCGGTGTTCTTCATACTCGGAATAATTCCCGTCGAACCAGGTTGCCTTGCTGTCGCCTTCGAAGGCGAGGATGTGCGTGGCGACGCGATCGAGGAACCAGCGATCGTGAGAGATGATCACGGCGCAACCGGCAAAATTCAGCAGCGCTTCTTCGAGTGCACGGAGAGTGTTTACGTCGAGATCGTTCGTAGGCTCGTCGAGGAGTAAAACGTTCGCCCCTTCCTTCAGCACCTTGGCGAGATGCACGCGGTTCCTCTCCCCGCCCGAGAGAACGCCCACCGGCTTCTGCTGGTCGGTGCCGCTGAAGTTTAATCTCGCGACATACGAGCGTGAACTCACCTCGCGATTACCAAGTTTGATAAGCTCCTCACCGCCGGAAATTTCCTGCCATATCGTTTTGCTCGGATCGAGGGGCCGGTTCTGATCAATGTAAGCAGTCTTTACCGTCTCACCGATCTTAATCGTGCCGGAGTCGGGCTTTTCCATTCCGGTGATCATCCTGAACAGTGTCGTCTTTCCCGCACCGTTCGGTCCGATGATCCCTATGATTCCGCCTGCAGGCAGCGAAAAACTCAAATCCTCATACAGCACGATATCGCCATACGACTTCGCGACATTTGTCGCTTCGATAACGAGGTTTCCGAGCCGGGGGCCCGGCGGTATGTAAATCTCCAATTCCTCATTACGTTTGTCACTGTCATCGGAGAGCATCTTCTCGTAGGCGGCGATGCGTGCCTTGCTCTTCGCATGCCGTCCTTTTGGATTCAGGCGGACCCACTCAAGCTCGCGTTGCAACACCTTCTGACGTTTGGATTCCTGTTTCTCTTCGACCGCAAGCCGCGCATGTTTCTGTTCGAGCCACGAGGAATAATTTCCCTGGAACGGAATCCCCTCGCCGCGATCCAGTTCCAGGATCCATCCTGCAACGTTATCGAGGAAGTAGCGGTCGTGCGTAACGGCGATGACCGTCCCTTTGTATTGACCGAGATGATGCTCGAGCCACTCAACCGACTCGGCATCCAGGTGGTTCGTCGGCTCGTCGAGCAACAGGACATCGGGTTCCTGCAACAAGAGGCGGCAAAGCGCGACACGCCTTCTCTCACCGCCTGAAATAACCGACACAGGTGTTTCTCCCGGCGGGCAGCGGAGCGCATCCATGGCCTGCTCGAGCTTGCTGTCGATGTCCCAGGCATTGAGATGATCGATCTTCTCCTGTAACTTTGCTTGTTTCTCCAGAAGTGCGTCGAAGTCGGCATCCGGCTCGGAAAATTTCGCACTGACTGCTTCATAGTCTTTGAGAAGCGCGACAGTTTCTGCGGCCCCTTCTTCGACAATCTCTTTAACGGTCTTCCCGGGAGCGAGCTCGGGTTCCTGAGAAAGGTAGCCAAACGTAATTCCCTTTTGTGCGGTGATTTGTCCGATGTAGTCCTTATCGACACCGGCGATGAGACGAAGCAATGTGCTCTTGCCCGCGCCGTTCAATCCCAGGACGCCGATCTTTGCTCCATAAAAGAACGAAAGATAGATATCCTTGAGAATTTGCTTGTTCGGCTTGTGGACTTTGCCCACGCCGGTCATGGAGAAGATGATTTTATTGTCTGCCAAGATGAGTCGTCAATAGAATGTGAGGAGATGGTCTAGAAAATCCGAAACACTAAATTCTAAATCCTAAACAAATTCGAAACACTAAATTCCAAAAGGCGGCGGTTGGAATCAATATTGCTGATTAGAAGGACAAACCGGCAACATAACGGTGGATGGAATATACAAAATATTCGCAAATCATCGGGGTCGTCAAAAATGTTTTTAGTTGCGAATTCGTGTCTCTGTGTCTTCGTGGTGTCTATTTAACGTTACACCTACTGCCGTGGTCCGTAAGAAACTTGAATAAGTCCCGGAGGCCTGCCCGCTGGCGGTCTGGCGGGGACGACCTGTTTGTAGTAATGAAATTATCCCAAAATTTGCATAGCTCCATAGGAGCGGCCTCAAGACTTTGTAAACTTATTTCTATGACGGCACACCAGAACTCGCGTTCTTATTTACCACGAAGGCACTAAGAATCAAGAAGCCTGCTAAATCCCGATCCCGCTGTACCACTGACGAAGAACCACGGCCGCCGGCTTATCCTCCGGCGTATAGTTTGTCACGGCGTTGGACGAAGTTACGCTTTCCCAGTGCCACCAAAACATCCCCGAACACCACGGTTGTTTGCCTATCGCATCGATCATCACTCTATAATAGAATTGCTGCACCGCGCTATCGGGAATTGCGCCGGCCGAATTCCCGATGGAGAAATCCCACGGCGAAGCAAGGGCTCCTCTGACCGATTGAATCCCGATCTCCGTGATGATGACCGGCTTGGAGTAACGATATGACACGAAGCCAATCTGCGATGAAGCAGAGATCGCACGATTGAGGGCAACGTCATAAGCAGGGAGCGTGTCCGACTGCGCATCGGTGAGTGGAAAATACGTGTCGACACCGACATAATCGAGATCGCTCCAAAACCCAATCTGGGAAAATTCCGGCTGCGTAATCCCGTGAGCGAAATCCCCGCTCCAGTTTGAGGCATAGGTAAGCTGACCCGCGTAACTCCGGCGGACCTCGTCGATCACTCTTCGCCACCGGAAGGTGTACTTCGACTGTGTCGCGACGATATACTCCGTTCCAATGCTCAGCATCTCGACATGCAACTCATTGCACAGGCGGGCGTACTTCAGCATCATTGCCGTGTACGACGCAAACCAGTTTCCCTCTTCATCCGGCCTGATCGACGCCCGCCATTCACCCGTGTAAAGATCCAGCTGCGGCTTCAGCAAGATTTTCATATTGGCCGAGCGAGCCTGTCGAACTCCTTCACGAATGTCATCCTCCGTTGAACTGGTCGACCACCCGGATCCCGTCACGGGATTGATGCCCGTCGTATTCGGGGCAATATCCGTTGAGGTTGGAGAAGATTGGTACTCAAAAACCGTGAGCGCAACCCAGTCGTTGTTGATTTGATTCTTGAGCCTTCCGAGAGCATTCCGTTCACCTCCTTGCCGGAA
>DASYTP010000173.1:0-5220 GCA_036002145.1 Bacteroidota bacterium
TTTTGAAACGTGAGGGTCGTGCACAAAGATATTCGAGAATTGAATGATTCCCCGGAAATTTTCACCCCCGCAAGCCGGACTCTCGTCTGGCTGATCGCCACGGCATCGATCGCGATTGCAGTCGTGCATTTCGACGCCGCATTTACCCCGACGTCGAGGAATTGGGGCGTCCACCATCTCGCATTTTTTCCACCGGCAGCCAGAATTATTATTCCGATGATCATGATGTTGTTTGTATTGGCGCCGGTGCAGCGCGCGTTCGAATCGCTCCTCCTCGCCTGTGAGAAGTTCCTCCAAGATAATATCCTGGTCCGGTCAGCCGGACTGGTGCTCCTGACTTCGCTGTTCTGGTTTTTCAGGGAAAAGACCTTCTTCCTGGGCGACGGCTACCTCGTTCAACGCACGCTTTCAGAAATGCATTCGGTAAATGAAATCAGCTCCACCTCCTTTCTCGATTCCCCCCTGGTCGGCGCCCTGGCATGGAACTGTTTTCAGGCCGCCCTTGCCCTCGGGATCGGTCAGCCGGGGACCGTAACCTTTCAGCTGATGAGCATCTGCTTCGGATCGGGTGCCATAATTATTCTATATGCCCTTTCACGAATCCTGAGCCGGGATTTCGTCGAACGCATATTGATTTGGATCTTTTTTGTTGCGGGGGGTCAATGTCAGTTGTTCTTCGGATACGTGGAAAAATATACTCCGGTATTTTTTGCGTACCTGCTCTTTATTGTTCTTGCGATGTTGTATCTTAGGGACAGAATTCGTCTTATCGTTCCCGCAATCGCGTTCAGCTATCTGTTTCTTTCTCACTTCGGAATGATCCTCATGTTCCCCGTCATGCTGTTCCTGTTGTGGCATGAATTTCGAAAGGGCCTTGTGCTCTCGTCGATCGTTTCCCTTGTCTCCCTTGTGTCGATAGCGGGTGCAATCCTCTGGGCCTTCGGGTATGACTTTCCAACCTTCGTCGGCGCATTCACGCGAAACGGTGGACATCTCCTTCCTCTTGCCCCATCATCCGCGGAGACGCAGGCTTATTCACTCTTCTCTCCGCAACATCTGTATGAAGTCTTAAACCTCTTGTTGCTGGTATCTCCATTCGCCGTACTGCTTATCGGCGCAGCCGTGGGAATAAATTTCAGGAAGGTGTTTTCTTTAGCGCCTGAAGCGGTGTTTATCGCAATAACCGCATTGTGTGGCGTCGGGTTTGTAGCTCTCATAAATCCGGATCTCGGATTGAGCCGCGACTGGGACATCTACTCTATCTTTGCCTTCGGAATAATTTTGCTGGGCGTCTGGTCGTTCATCCGGGGCGTCGGCTCTCCTCGACTGCGCCGCCGGGTCCTGATCATGGCAGCAATGATTACGCTCCTTCAGTCCGGAACAATCATCGCAGTTAATACGGACGAACAGCGTTCGTTACAACGATTTGAGCTGCTGCCCGACGGGGAGGTGTGGGGAAAAGTTGGAATGAAGTATTCCTACGAAGAACTTGCTATTTTTTTCCGCGATCGGGGAGACGATCGAAAATCCATCTCGTACTATGAGAAATATTACACGTTTGATTCTACGAACAAACGCATCCTGGCAAACCTTGGCGACGGTTATCGCGTCCTCGGCGAGGAAGCGCGTATGGCGTATTTTTACGAAAAAGCGATCATGCATGGAACGCAGGTTCCGGGAGCATTTTATAACGTGGGAGCGTACTATGCGAAGCAAGGGGGGTTTGACAGGGCATATCCTCTGATGAAAAGATCCTTCGAATTAGACCCCACGGACCCGTCCGTTGCCTATGGTCTGGGTGTAATACTCATGAATGCGAAGCATGATTATGAATCCGCATTTCGGTATTTTAGTCATACATTGAAACTTGACTCAACGTTCACCGGCGCCTACATGAGCGCGGGACTCTGTTTGTTAGCCCTCAACCGGCAGGAGCAATCCCGGCCTTATTTTGAACGCTATTTTGTCATCAAGCCGGAGGATCCGAGGAAAGAAAAAGTGTTGAAGCTTCTTGGGGAAAGAAAATGACGACGAACATCCTTATGGAGAAAGCCATGTCTCGCACAAAACAATTGATCGCAATGCTCACCTTCCTCTCCTCCGCTCTCTCTGCGCAAACGAATGTTGATCGACTCGTCAACGCACTCGATTCGATCAGCCTTGTCTCATTCAATAATTGGAAGGCAAGCCCCGATTTGAAGGGCATGAAGAGTCTTGGAGAGCAACCGGCCCAACCGGCGTTCGACGATTCCAAATGGGACAATCTGAAAATCAACGAGTCGATCTATCCCGATTCTTGCTGGATCAGAAAGCAAATAACGCTGCCCGCAAAGTATCTCGGCCAGCCAATCTCGGGCCCGATAAAATTCCTGGTTTCCGTCGATGATTACGGGTACCTCTGGGTCAACGGCGAAAGTAAAGGATATTTTCCATGGGACGGCGAATTCGAGCTGACGGCGGACGCAAAACCCGGCCAGACATTTGTCATCGTCATCAAAGCGATCAATACCGGAGGGCCGCTCCGGCTATTGCGTGCAGAACTGCAACTTGAGAAAAGTTCCACACTGCGGCGGACGCTTGAAGACTTCGGACTGAGCCTGCGGGCCGGGCAGAAGCTCCTTGGCTTCGACACCTACCAGACGAATGCACGCCGGAAAGTCGATCCGCGCATCGAGATGTCAGCGATGGACAAAAATGAAAAGCAACGGCTTCAACAGTTGCTGCAGGATCTCGCATTGAAAATCGACGTCGATGCGTTGGCGGCAGGAGATATGGAGAAATTCAACGCATCACTTGCAGATGTGAGATCGCAGATCAAACCGATCGGGGATTTTGCGAGGCGGTTTACCCTGTATTTCGACGCCAATGCACACATCGACGCCGCCTGGCTCTGGCGCGACAAGGAGACAATTGAGGTGTGCAAGAATACGTTTTCTTCCGTGTTCAACATGATGAGCGCAAGGCCGGAGTTTACCTTCACCCAAAGTGCTGCCGCCTACTACGATTGGATGGAACGCCTGTATCCCGGGGTCTTCATGGGCATTCAGCAGCGAGTCAAGGAAGGCAGGTGGGAAGTTGTGGGCGGCATGTGGGTCGAGCCCGATTGCAACTTGCCGGGTGGTGAGTCGTGGATGCGCCACCTGTTATATTCGAAGCGGTATTTTCGGAAGAAGCTCGGTGTCGATGTCAAGATCGGGTGGAACCCCGATTCCTTTGGTTATACGTGGGGAATGCCGATGTTCTACAACAATGCCGGCATCAATGAGTTTGTGACTCAGAAAATCGGGTGGAGCGAGACGAATGTATTCCCTTACCGCGTCTTCTGGTGGCAATCCCCCGATGGATCGCGCGTCCTGACATATTTTCCGTTCGATTATGTGAATGAAATCAGCGATCCCTTCCGTCTCGTCGATTGGCTGCGGCAGTTTGAAGCGAATACCGGCTTCACCAAGATGATGATCCTCTTCGGAGTCGGGGATCACGGCGGCGGTCCTTCGATCGAAATGCTCGACCGCATCAAGCGCCTCGAGTCGCTCGACGTGTATCCAACGATCGAATACGGCACGATGACGACGTATCTCTCCTGGCTGAAATCCTCGGATCTCTCGAAAGTTCCGGTGTGGAACGACGAGCTCTATCTCGAGTATCATCAAGGCACGTTCACGACGCAGGCGAAAATGAAGGAACTCAACCGGAAGAGTGAAGTGTTACTGACAAACGCCGAAAAATTCTCTGCGATCGCCTCGCTGTATGGAAAGAGCTACAACGCTGCCGATCTTGAAGAAGCGTGGCGATCGGTATTGTTCAATCAGTTTCATGATATCCTTCCCGGGTCGGGAATCAGGGAAAACTATATCGACGCCGCCGAAAAATACGACACCGCCGGGACGATCGGTGAGTTTGAGTTGAATGACGCTTTCAAACAGATTGCAAAAAATGTCGGCACCTCTTCTGCTGCCGAAGGGACGCCCGTCATCATTTTCAATTCCCTGGGCTGGCAGCGGAGTGATCTCGTCACATTGCGTCTGCCGGCCGGTGATGGTAACGTATACTCAATCCTGGATCTCAATGGCAGACCGGTTCCATCACAAATCATTCAACTTGATAAGCACCAACGGGCAGTTCTCTTTATTGCACGAGGCGTGCCGTCTCTCGGCTATAAAGAATATGTGTTACGAAAGGGGAGCTCGCGGGCGGATAAAAGCAGCATTGTCCTGGCCCACGGAACCGAGGGCATGCGCATTGAGAACGCCGACTATTCGCTGCGCGTTTCACCCGACTCGGGCTGGTTATCGGGCATCATTGCAAAAAAAATCGGCAAACAGATACTCGCCGGCAATGGGAATGAGCTTCAATTGCTCGAAGACAAACCCTCCGCGTGGGATGCGTGGAATATCGGACTCACCGGCGTCAAGTACCCGTCCAAACTCAGGAAGGTGGAGGTGATCGAGCAAGGCCCCGTGCGCGGCATCCTCAGGGTGACCCGTGACTACCTCAAGCCCGGCGTGAAAAAAGATTTTCCGACCGAGGATTTTCCCACGTCGTTTTTCACGCAGGACGTCATACTCTACGATGGAATCGATCGCATCGACTTCAGGACCGACGTCGATTGGTGGGAAGACAAGACGATGCTAAAAGTTGCTTTCCCCTTCGACATCAAAGATACCGTGGCGACGTATGAGATTCCGTTCGGTACAATACAACGCTCGACGCAGTGGCGCAACAGCTGGGACAGTGCGAAAGTGGAGGTCCCGGCCCAGCGCTGGGCCGATCTTTCCCAGGATGACTATGGGGTGGCGCTGTTGAACAAATCGAAGTACGGCTACGATATCAAGGGGAACGTGATGCGATTATCCCTGCTGCGCTCGCCGAAGTGGCCCGACCCGGCGGCAGACCGGGGCCGGCATTCGATCGAGTACGCGCTCTATCCGCACGCCGGCCGCATCGACAAAGCGGTGGTCACGCAAAAAGGATATGAGTACAATTCTCCCCTCATCGCCGTCATGACCGATCGGCATAAAGGGAAGTTGCCGCCGCAACAATCTTTCATTCAATTGGCGCCTTCGAACCTCGTTCTCTCGACATTTAAGAAAGCTGAAGACTCCGGCGCCTGGATCGTTCAATGGTATGACTCCAAGGGACAAGAGACTGACGCCACACTTACACTGCCTCAGAATCCAGGGATCGTCGTGATGTCGAACTTCTTGGAGGAAGATGGAG
>DASYTP010000174.1:0-5933 GCA_036002145.1 Bacteroidota bacterium
GAAAGATCTCCACCCACGAAAACATCTCCGGAATCCGAGACAGCAATACCGCGTCCACCTGTGTAACGACCTCTTGAAAAGTATGCCTCACCGACCATCCGACCCCTCGCGTCATATTTCACCGTCGAAGAGCGGCTCGAATCATACCAGCCGTACATTGAACTGCCGGTCACGTAAACGGCGCCCTCTTTATCCAAAGCAAGAGCGCTCCCGAAATCTCTTGTGGTGTCTCCACTATCATAGTGATTCGACCACAACTCATTTCCGTTGGGATCAAGCTTCACCGTTACATAATCGAATGCGGTCTGTTCGGCGAATCCGTATCCGGTGACATAAACGTTATTCATTGAATCGGTTTTCAGATCGGTGATGATAACAAATGCATCGGTTGTCAGGGGATACGACTTTGACCAGAGCAGTTCACCGTTACCATCGTATTTTACAATCGAGACAGGATCGTTCGTCGTGACGAGCAAATTGTCATCACCGTCAACCGCCAGGGACTTGGCACCGTAAGCATCGAAGAACCTCATCCACAGAAGACTTTCATGTGAATCAAGCTTCAAACTGAAGCCATCTGCCTCCGGCACATCGCCTCCCTCCGGCATCCACGACTTTGTTCCAACCACGCAGATCGAGCCATCCGATGCTGTTTTAAGATCACTCATCTGGTACATTGTGTCAGGATACGGTTGAACAAGTGAGTCGGGAAGGTAAGAGAATGCAGAAAGCAGCGAGCCGCTCAATGTGTAACGAAGAAGAAGCGAATTTCCACCGGCGACGAGAGTATTCGTTGATGAATCGATGACCAGCTTGAGGATCGTTGCACTTGTATTTGTGTCAAGGGGCGCATAATGCCCCTCCCATTGAGTGGTTCCAGAAGACGAATACTTGATGATAATGGCTTCGGATCGACTGCTGTTTAAAAAACTCGTCCCGGCGACGTAGATATTACCTGAATCGTCTGTGGCAAGTGCATTGCCCTCATCCCATGAATTAGCGGCTCCGTTATAGCGTAGAGTGAGGAGTCGATTGCCTTGGCGCGAGTACTTCAAAGTGACAATGTCTTGTCCACTCGAAATACCGCCACTGCGTCCGGTAATGTACGCGTTGCCGAATCGGTCCATTATCATGCTCGACGAGATGTCAACCCCGTGTCCGTCCCCATCGTACACTGATAGCCACGTCGGTGGAATACTCTGTGCTGAACTCGTCGAGCTGAGGCCGAACGTGAGTGATATTGCGAACGCAATCCGGAAATTCGGATTATGGATGCAACGCAAGATTCCCTCTAAAAACGTAAGGGAATGACAAAGCGGGGGCAGAGAATGACCGTGGGCTTTAGTTCCTCTTCTCCTCATCTGTCGATCGCGCACCCTTCCCTGTGATGACGATTATTCCAGCGGCAGGATCCTTCGTTTCTTTCCGTAACGCAACTGCAACTTGACGCATGAAGCCATCGAATGCCTCCGGATGACTCTTGCGAGGCGGCAGTGTCGCCAGATCCACGATGTCGCCTAACACCTCAACACATTGTGGATCGATTTCCAGGACTGCTCTTCCATTCCGCCCCGAGTACCACTCGACGTACAGCCATCTTTCCTTCGGAAATGAAATATCTCCTACGGTGCCTTCTTGAGCGGGCGCCATCCGATCCATGATGCCAGGCTCTGTTCTATCGAGCGAGCCGTCAACGCCCATGTCGGTGGGGGAATCATTCCAGAAGTGTATTGTACGGCCACGGATTTCGTCGTGGAAGTCGCCGTCAAGCTCAAGCGTACAATGCAGCGGCGATTTCCCATCCCGGTAGAAATCGATCCAGCCGCTCACCTTGCCCGCGATGGCATTACTGAGGACACCTTCAATCAGATTATTATTCGGTCGAAAAGCCATTTGAACCCCCCTCTCATCAAGTCAAAATTAAAAATGAAAAAAGTCAAACTCATCGTGAATCTTGGCCGGAGGCACCTAGTGCTCCTTCGGAGGAGAAATCCGAATATCGAAATCCGAAACAAATCCCAAATTCGAATTCAAAAACTGAAAAATCTGAGCTTTTTTAACGGTTTAAGATTTTGAGATTGGGGAATTCGAATTTGTTTCGAGTTTAGTGTTTCGTGCTTCGGATTTTGCTGGGGACCAATCCAATACTTGTTCAACTTATTTCTGAAACACGACGCTGGCGTGTTCACATACTTTCCGTATCTATCTGCGCCCGCTGCAGCCCACCACTGTAATCCACGTAGACCGTCTTCCATTCCGTGAAGAAATCGAAGACCGTCCAACCACCTTCTCGGTGACCGTTGCCCGTCTGCTTCACACCGCCGAATGGCATGTGTGCCTCTGCACCAATTGTTGGAGCATTGATGTACGTGATGCCGGCTTTCACGTCACGGATTGCTTTGAAGGCGTTATTGATGTTTTGCGTATAAATGGAAGACGACAAGCCATAGATTGTATTATTGAGAACTGAAATCCCTTCATCCAGCGATTTGATCTTAATGACCGAGAGCACCGGACCGAAGATCTCTTCCTTCGCAATCCGCATCTCCGGCTGAACATCGGTGAAGATCGTCGGCTGGTAGAACCAACCCTTGCTCAACCCATCTCCCGACGCAACGTTTCCTCCAGTGACAACCTTCGCCCCCTCCTGCTGTCCAATCTCCACGTACTGGTGAACGGTCTTGCGCTGGTTCTCATGAATGCAGGGTCCGACCTCAGTGCCCTCGAGGAGTCCGTCGCCAAGGCGGAGCTTTTTTGTCCGGTCCACGAGCATCGAGAGGAACTTGTCGAACACTTTATCGTGCAGGAGCAATCGGCTCGTTGCCGTGCAGCGCTGACCGGTGGTGCCAAACGCGCCCCAGAGCACGCCGTCGAGCGCAAGATGGAGATCGGCATCGTCCATCACGATCTGTCCGTTTTTCCCGCCGAGCTCGAGCGAGACCCGTTTCAGTGTTTTACTCGCGACTTCAGAAATCTTCTTGCCGACTCCGGTCGATCCGGTGAAGCTGATCAAATCGACGTCGGGGTGATCGACGATGGCCATTCCCACGTCGCTGCCGCCGCCGTGAACGATATTCACAACACCGGCCGGTATTCCGGCTTCGGTCAGAATCTCCACGAGCATTGTCGCTGTGGCAGGAGTATCGTGTGCGGGTTTGAACACCACGGTGTTACCGGCTACCAGCGCAGGGAATGTTTTCCACGTCGGAATCGCCATCGGGAAATTCCATGGCGTGATGACACCCGCCACGCCGATGGGGGTGCGGATCGCCATGTTGAACTTGTTCGGCAATTCGGATGGAACCGTTCGGCCGAACAGGCGTCTTCCTTCGGAGGCGGCGTAAAAGGCGGTGTCGATCCCTTCCTGCACGTCGCCCCGAGTTTCGACGAGCACTTTTCCCATCTCGCGCGTCATGACACGGGCAATCTCGTCTTTTCGCGCAACCATGATATCCCCCACCTTTTTCATGATGTCGCCGCGTCTCGGTGCGGGGACTAATCGCCATTTTTCGAAGGCATTCCTGGCGGCCTTAATGGCTTCATCGACGTCTTCCTTTGATGATTTTGGGAACGTCCCTACAACTTCTTCCCAATTCGCCGGGTTGCGGTCTTCGAACACCTGACCGGATTTTGCATCCACCCATTTACCGTTGATGAAGTTTTGATATTTTTTTGTCATCGTTGGCTGCTCCTTTATGATCATTCCCCTTTATGTTTCAATCCGACTCGCTCAAAAATTTCGTCCACGTGTTTGATGCTTTTCTTCACATCAAATAACTCATCGAGCTCACCGTTGTTCATGTATGAAGAAATTGTCCGATCCGATTTCAGGACTTCCTTGAAACTCTTTCCAGCTTTATGGGACCAGACGTCCATCGCGTACTTCTGCACCGACGCATACGCGTCCTCACGCTTCATCCCTTTCTTCGTCAATGCGAGCAGCACCGATTGAGAGAAGACAAGCCCGTTCGTCAGTTCGATGTTCTTCTTCATGTTCTCCGGATACACAATGAGCTTGTCGATGATTTCCGTAAATGTCCCGATCATGTAATCCAGCAAAAGACAGCTGTCGGGAATAATGATGCGCTCGACGGAGGAGTGCGAGATATCGCGTTCGTGCCAAAGGGCAACGTTCTCAAGCGCCGCCTGGGCATTGCCCCGAAGGACGCGGGCCAAGCCCGCAACACGCTCACAGGTGATCGGGTTTCGCTTGTGCGGCATCGCCGATGAGCCCTTCTGACCCTCTGAAAAATATTCTTCCGCCTCGAGCACTTCCGTTCGTTGGAGGTGACGGATTTCCGTTGCGAACTTTTCCAGCGAGCTGCCAACGACCGCAATCGTCGTCATGTACTCGGCATGAAGATCGCGCTGGAGAACCTGCGTGGAAACCGGCGCTACCTCCAGGCCCAGTTTTGCACAAACGTGTTTTTCAACTCGGGGATCAAGATGTTCGTACGTACCCACGGCCCCGGAAATCTGCCCGACGGAGATGGTTCTCACCGCGTGTTCGAGTCTGTCGATGTTGCGCATTGTTTCATCATACCACACGGCAAGCTTCAATCCGAACGTCGTCGGCTCCGCATGGACGCCGTGCGTTCTCCCGATCATGACGGTATACTTGAATTCCCTCGCCCGGCGTGCAACCACCGCGGCGAGCTCTTGCAAACCTTTCGAGAGATGCTCACCAGATTTCTTCATCTGAACGGAAAGTCCCGTGTCCACGACGTCCGATGAGGTCATTCCGAGATGTATGAAGCGCGACTCAGATCCGACGGATTCCCCCACATTCGTCAGGAATGCAATCATATCGTGCTTGACCTGCCGTTCGATTTCTTCGATCCGGCGAACATCGAACTTCGCTTTCTGACGAATGATCTTCGCCGCGTCTTTTGGAACTACTCCCAGTTCTGCCTGAGCCTCGCACGCGAGCAGCTCAATCTCGAGCCACGAGCGGAATTTGGCTTCTTCAGTCCATATTTCTCCCATTGCCGGGCGTGTATACCGGGGGATCATGATGGACGCCGCTCTAGTTTCAGTTCGAGTGTGATGTAGCTTTTCTCGCGCAGGACTTTCATGCGAAGAACATCGCCGGCTTGCGCCTCACTCACGATCGCAGTAATATTGTCGTTGCTTTCGATGCGTTCTCCGTTGACTTCGACGATGATATCGCCGACCTTGAACCCGGTCTTCGAGGCAGGACTGTTCTTCCTTACGTCGCTCACGATGACACCCTCGGCTTTTTCCAGTCCGAAATACCGTGCCACGCGGCGATCGACAGTCTGGACCTCGAGCCCGGTCCAGAAATCCCGCTCAATCTTTCCGCTCTTCTTCAACTTGGCGACGATGGCTTTGACCTTATTGATCGGTATAGCGAATCCGAGCCCGATGTTCCCCTGATTCGGGGTGAAAATAACTGAATTTACTCCGATGACTTCTCCCGCCGAATTGATCAGGGGTCCCCCGCTGTTCCCCTGGTTGATCGCCGCATCGGTCTGGATCATCCCTCGATAGACTCTTCCTTCGCCGGCGCTCAGGTTCATCCCCGTGGCACTCACTACGCCGACGGTCACCGTCGGTTTGTCGCTGATCTCGAAGAGTCCGAACGGGTTCCCCATCGCGATCGCCCATTCTCCGATAATGACATCATCGGAATTCCCGATACGGAGATAGGGAAAATCCTTCCCCGCGATTTTCAATAAGGCAACGTCGGACACCGGGTCCGTACCAACCAGTTCGGCGCTGTATTTCTCCCTGTTCGTCAGGGTGACGGTAATTTCCTTCGCGTTCCCTGCGACGTGGTCGTTCGTCACGATATAGCCATCGGGGGAAATAATGAATCCTGAGCCGAGCGACTTCACCGGCTGCTGGTAAATGCGCTCGCCGAAGAACTGGCGGTAGAAAGGATCGCTGCCGAAGAACTGGGAGAATGGGTC
>DASYTP010000175.1:0-2188 GCA_036002145.1 Bacteroidota bacterium
CGGGGAGAATGCGACCAAAGTCCAGGTGCCGTTCCTCCCTTCAGCAAAACTCGGCGAAGTGAAAGTCGTGCCGAATCCATACCGTAGCGATCTCGACTACACGTTTGAGCAAGGGGGTTGGGAAGGCCGGAGTATATCCTGGACGGAAGATCGACGAGTCGTCTGGTTCATCCATCTTCCATCCCGCGCCACCGTGCGCATCTTCAGCCTGAGCGGGGACATTGTCGCAACCATCAATCACGACGACGCTCGCCGCGATGGGAAAAACCTACCGGAAGGGCAGGAGGAATGGCATCTTTTGAGCGACAGCAGGAGAGCAATTGCCAGCGGAGTCTATATCTTTTCCGTCGAATCGGAGCTCGGCACACAAATCGGAAAGTTTGTTGTAATACGATAGACTAATATGACGCAGAATTGTAATTCATTCCAAAAAAATCCCAAACACGAATATCTAAATTCATGAAACAAAGATCTCGACGAAAGTTCCTCACCGATCTAGGACTAACTGTCGGCGCACTGACGCTCGCCGGGGAAGTCGTCAATGCCTTGCCTCCATTCACGCAACAAAAAGAAGGAGCACGCCGGGTGAGACCGAAGCCAGTCACTATTCAAACCGACGCGATTGATTTTCGTTATGCACCGAACTTTTGGCAATCGACGTATTGCTTTCCCGATGATCCTTACAAAAGCCTCGTCGGCAAAAACGGCGAGCTGCTCTATGGTCACCCCGGGATCGGAGCTGAGCTCGATTTCTTCCCTCAGATTGTCACGGTCGGGGTCCGTGACGCCGGTGAGCCGAAGTTTGTCGACCAAAAACTGGAGTCGCCCGGCATACCGATCATTACGACGACGCTGGAATTCAACGGCATTCTCGTTACACTTACTTCGTTCGCGACAAACCATGGCGATGAAGGGAGGGTTGATAACCTTCTCATACAGGTGCGTCCGAAGGAGAAGCCTGAAGTCGATTGTATACCGGAGATCGTTATCAATTCAAAAAATGACTTCTGGCTGAAAACTGAAGATGACAGAGGGAGAGTGCATTTCGATAGTGAATCCGGAAAGCTCTTCCTTGCAGTCGGATCGCCTCTCAACGCCGAAGGAGCGGCTCCCCTGCGAAGGTATGGATTGCGCAGAGGTATCAGTACGCAGGCCAAGCCGTTGGAGTACTTCCTCAGATTTCCTCAGGCCGGGCAACCGCTCGACAAGATCGAGGACAGACTGTCTGTTGACGCCATTCCGGACCTGCTTGACGAGGTACGAAAATTCTGGCAGGGCATAAATCCTGGTAACGCCAAGGTGATTTGGAACCTTCCAGACGATTATGGGAAGTTCCACGCGGCGTGCGTGAGAAATATGCTCCAGTCAAGGGAAATCAAAGATGGTAAGAGAGTATATCAGGTCGGGCCGACAGTCTATCGAGGATTCTGGTTCATCGATGGCACGTTTCTCATCGAGGCGGCCCGCTATTCCGGGTTCGATAAGGAAGCGCAGGAGTGTCTGGAGTGGATGTGGGACCGGCAACAATCGGATGGCTCGTTTGCCGGTGGCGCCGGTGAAGCACATTGGAAGGACACCGCCGCTCCTGTCTATGCGTTAGTCCGCGAGGCTGAGCTCAAGCAGAACTGGGATCACTTCCGGGAATTGTATCCGGATGCGGTTAAAGCCATGGTCCATCTGAAGGACCTTCGCGACAAAGCAGTGAACGACGGAACCGCAAACGGCAAGTACAAACTGCTGCCGCGAGGCTATGGCGATAGCGGCCTCGGCGGCATACGATCGGAACTCACGAACACCCTTTGGGCCCTGATAGCTCTCAGGCATCTGAATGATGTCGCCAAGAGATTATTTCTCCCCCGACGGGATGAAATAAGTATTTTTTATGACGATCTTCGCTTGAATTTCAGGAACGCCATTCGCGAGGAAATGCGCAAGCACCCGAACGGGTTTTCCTACCTGCCGATGCTGATGAAAGATGATCCGCAGTGGTCGGAGCCCGACGTACGGAAACAGCCGCGCCCCCAGGCAGCGCAAATCTATCTGTCGCAAGCAATTTACCCCGGGTTGGTCGCGTCGGGCGATGTAGGGCATGTGGAGCTCATGCAGGCAGTCACGCAAGAAGATATCCCCATCGAAACAGGGTGGATGAAGGAGGAGGCTGTCTGGACGTACAACGGGGCTGTCGTCG
>DASYTP010000176.1:0-6198 GCA_036002145.1 Bacteroidota bacterium
TTCGAAGAGCTGCACTTGCTCACCCCCGGCATGGCCTGGTCGCACGATAGCAAGCGTCTCGCCCTGGCGGCCAAGAGCGGCAGTCAGGATGCGATCATCATTATCGATGTGAATGAAGGTGACGAACAAAAGCTGGAATTCGACCTCGATGGAATTTTCTCCGTCGACTGGTCCCCCGGGACCACTACCGACGCATCGCAGCAGGGGAAGCTGGCGTTCGTCGGCAACAAGAACGGCCGCTCGGATATTTACACGTACGATCTGGACACAAAGCAATTGACGAACCTCACCGACGACATCTTCAGCGACGCGGACCCGGCATGGTCTTCCGACGGAACAGGGATCTACTTTTCCTCCGACCGGACTTCCAGAGTTGACCGAAACGGAATTCCCCCGGATTTCAAGATGCAGCGATATGATTTCGGACAGGTCGACCTCTACAGGATCGATGTTGCGGACCGAAAGATTAACCGGATAACCGAGCTGCCTAATAGCGACGAAACCTCGCCAGTCGCCACGGCCGACGGAAAGCACCTGCTGTTTATCTCCGACATGAACGGCATCAATAATATCTACGTGAAGAACCTGGATAGCGGGACCGTTCGTCCCGTGACGAACTCCCTGAGCGGGGTGTACCAGTTGTCAATATCGCAGGCGGGCGACAAGCTTGCCTTCAGCTCGCTCACCAACGGCGGCTTCGATCTTTTTCTCATGCGAGGACCCCTGGATCGGAATATCAAGCTCGCATCGCTTGAGCCGACCGAATACTTCAGACGGCTGACGGAAAAACCGCAGCCGGCTCCTGCACAAACTGAAAAACAAGACTCCCTGAAAGTTGCCGAGAACGTTATCATCAAGATGGACGGCAGGGATTCGACCGATCTTTACGGAAAAAGTGTCCAGATCGATCTAAAGAATTATGTCTTCAACGATTCGTTCCGCGACGAGCCCGACAAGAAGATCGACAGCCTGAAGCCTCCGGCGATCAAAGACAACGTCGACCAGAACGGCAATTACAAAGTGAGCAAATACAAGCTGAATTTTTCGCCCGACATCATCTACGGCAATGCGGGATACAGCACTTTTTACGGCGTCCAGGGCTCGACGTTGATGGCCTTCAGCGACATGTTAGGCGATCACCAGATCTATCTTCTCACGAACCTCCTGTTCGATCTGAAGAACAGCGACTACGCGCTTGCGTACCTGTTCCTGCCGAAGCGCGTCGATTACGGCGTGCAAATCTTCCATAGTGCGAGATTCCTGATCCTCGAAGACAACGTGTACGGCGACAACCTCTATCGTTTCAGGAATTACGGCATCACCGGCCTCGCCTCGTACCCGATCGACAAATTTAACAGGTTCGAATTCAACCTCTCGTGGTTCAACATTACGAAAGACAATCTCGATATCGTTTTGGAGCCGTCGCAGCGGAGAAGCCTGATCCTTCCAGGGCTCAGCTATATTCACGATACGAGCTTATGGGGACTGATCGCGCCGACGAACGGGGAGAGGTATAACGTCAGCGTTATCGCGAGCCCGAAGGTGAATGATGATGCACTCGGTTTCTATTCTATCACCGCTGATTATCGAACCTACCTGAGGCTTGGTAAAAGCTACACGTTCGCAGTTCGCCTGGCCGGCGGGGGCAGCTTCGGACAGGATCCGCAACGGTTCATCATCGGCGGGGTGGACAACTGGATCAACCGGCAATTTGAGAATAACCGCATTCCCGTCGATCGTCCGGAGGACTATGTCTTCCTGACTTCCGGCATTCCGCTGCGGGGATATAACTATAACGCGAGGATTGGAACAAAATACGGCCTGACGAACTTTGAACTTCGATTCCCGCTCTTCGGTTACCTTTCAGCGGGGCCTCTCCCTATCTTTTTCCAGACATTGAACGGCGTCTTGTTCCTCGACGTTGGAGCCGCGTGGACCGACCGGACGGACTTCAAGTCGATCGATAAGGATGTGAACGGAAACATTTATCTGAGGGATATCCTCTCAGGGATGGGATACGGCGTGCGAATGGTGTTTCTCGGATTCCTGTTGAAGATGGACGTCGCATGGTCGTTCGACCTCCATGAATTTTCCGTCCCGAAGTATTATTTTTCGGTGGGAGCGGATATCTAATGTAGGATTTAGTATTTTGCGCGATTGAACTGTTTCAAGTCAAATTCAATATGATTCCGTTGTAGGACATTAGATCGGTAGATAAACCGAAAAGGTGCTTCCCCTTTTGGGGTCGCTTCTTACCTCGATGCGCCCCTTGTGGAGCTCCACGATGAGCTTTACGATTGAGAGCCCGAGGCCGGTTCCGCCAAATTCCCGCGAGCGCGCCTTGTCCACCCGGTAGAACCTGTCAAAGATTTTCTCCTGCTCATCCTTCGGTATGCCGATCCCGGTATCCCGCACCTGTACCCTCGCAAATCCATTCTGGCGCTCGACCGCAAGGGAAATTTTCCCCTTCGCGGGGGTGTACTTGACTGCATTATCGATGAGGTTGAGGAAGAGTTGCCGCAGGCGATTTTTATCGCCGCTGATCGTGATGTCTTCGTTCTTCAGCACCTTCACTGCAATCTGTTTATTGGAGGCAAGGATTTCGCAATCTTCAAAAAGCTCCTCGATCAGCTCCTTCAGATTGGTCGGCTCGAGGGAAAGGACGTGCTGACCCTTATCCGCCCTTGAGAGAGTGAGCAGGTTATCGATGATCGCCGAGAGGCGGAGAATTTCCTCAAGGTTGCTTGCAAGCACGCGGCGGTACTCTTCGGGCGTCTTCGGGTTCCGCAGGGCGAGCTCGACCTCGCCGCGCATGACCGTGAGCGGCGTGCGCATCTCGTGCGACGCGTCGATGGAGAATTGCCTGATCCTGTCGAACGAATCGCGCAGGCGCATGATCATATTGTTGAACGTGGAGACCAGCCTGCCGATCTCGTCGTTGACGCCGCGGTGCGGTATTTGCTGATCCAGATTTTCGGCCGTGATCTTCCGCGCTGTCCATGTCACCACGTCGACGGGCCTCAGAGATTTATAGGCAAGGAACCACCCGCCGCCGACCGATATTGTCAGCGCCACCGGGATAAACACGAGGAAGATCGCGAAAAGGTTCTCGAGCAGCTCCCTGAGCTCGGCAAGCGGATAAGCGACATAGATCTTCGCGTTCTTGTTGGTCGTGGCCGCGACCCGGAGCTCCTCGCCCGTTCCAGCGCGCAGTGTCGACATCCTGATCTCGTTCAGAGGGACATCTTCGATTTTCAGGTTTTCCTCACCGACGCTGTACGACCGGAAGACGACGTTCCCCCCCGAATCCGTCACCTCGATCATCGTCTTCTTCGGGTTGAGAAGCACGTGCTGATAAATCTGGTTCCAGACTTCCGCGTCGGGATCGTCCGATTCCGCTCCCTCCTGCGCCGGGGCGGGCACCTCAAATTTTACGACGGGTTCTTTCGACTTTGCGTACTTCTTGCTCGGCTTAACTTTGCTGGCCTTGAGCTTGATGAAATCGTTCACCCACATGACCTCGTTCTGAAGGGAAAGGTCGAGGTTTTTCGAAAGCTTCTCGCTGGCGTACGTGTAGGCAATTACGGCGAAGGCGACCAGAGTTGTAAGAAGGACAAAAGAATACCACAGAGTAAGTTTGGAGCGAATTGATTTGAAAATACGCAACATTTACTCGTCCTTCATGACGTACCCAACCCCACGAACCGTATGAAGAAGTTTCCTGTCAAACCCATCGTCGACCTTGTTCCGCAGATGGTTAACGTACACATCAACGACATTCGTGCCGCTGTCGAAGTTATAGTTCCAGATGTGCTCTGAGATAATGGTTCGAGTGAGTACGCGGTTCACATTGCGCATGAAATACTCCAGCAATGCATACTCCCTTGCCGTCAACTCGATGGTTTTCTCACCGCGTTTTGCCTTGTGGGTCACAGTATCGAGCTGTAAGTCGGCCAGCTTCACCACCGTCGATTTTTCCGATCCTCCTCTCCGGAGGAGCGAACGGACACGGGCTAGCAATTCCGAGAAAGAGAACGGCTTTGTAAGGTAATCATCGGCCCCGCTGTCGAGGCCTTCGACGATATTCTCCGTCGAGCTCTTTGCGGTCAGCATCAGCACGGGGGTGGCGATGCCCTTGCCGCGCAAGTCCCTCATGACCGCAATGCCGTCTTTCTTCGGGAGAAGAAGGTCGAGGATGATAAGGTCAAAATCCTGCGTGGAGGCCAGGCATTCCCCCTGTTCGCCGTCATGCACCACGTCGACGCTGTGTTGCTCCTCCTCCAATCCTTGCTTCAAAAACTTGCAGACTTTCTTTTCATCTTCAATGATCAAAATTCTCATAGTATCGTCCCCTAGTTCGTCGAAAAGTAAGACTTTTTGAGGGGATTTCAAAATTTTAGGTCCTGGCTCAGTACGCGGATATCATGGCCCATACCATGGCACAAACCCGCCCGTACGGTGCCGGAATTCTTCATGACTGCGTCTCGATATTCAAAATGAGCCTGTTCAAACTGAGCCACTAGCTGATTTGCACATTGAAAGCAAGTTAGTTAACTTTCAGTAGTGAAAAGCATTTACAAATATGTGGTCCTTTGTTTCATGCTCATTGCCTTACCAGGAGTTATCATGGCAAGCAACCAAAGGGCCCCAATAAAAGCGGAGTTCATCAATAGCTCATTCGATCGGGCTGTATCTCCCAAAGAACTCCCACATTCATCGAATCCGACACAACTCAGTCCGGGCAACCAGTTCCAGCTTGCACAACGAGTAGATGTCCCTTCCAACCCGCTCCTTACGAGTGATCGACTTTGTTTACAAATTGACTTCGTTTTTTTTCCGGTCGATCCACACTTTAATAACTTTACCCACCCAGGCGTCTACCACAGATATCGACCTCGAGATCCAACCACGTAATAGTTCTCTCATTGCAAAATAGAAAGCAGTCCATTCCTTCACTCGGATCAATCCAAGGGGTGAACTAGTGTGTTATTATACTGAATGCTTAAGGAGAACTACTATGTCAACTGAAGATTATTCAAAACAACAAAAAGAGGAAAACGAACAAGGTTTTCCAATACAACTGAAACTACTCCTTGCGGTAATTGCCCTTGGAGTCTTAGCCATAGCACTCAAAGCCATTGGCGTCTTCTAAGGAACGGGATGGAAATCAATGTGATTGATGCAGGCAATTACTTTAAAGGATTGCTTCTGCTGATTAGAAAAGACCGATATATCCCGAACCGGTAACAGAGCTGATGATACGCATCGGCAAAGCTCTGGGATTCGAAAAGGAATTTTGATGACCTTACAGTCGAATGCTCATGACTGACAGGCCGCGAATATCGAAAGGACCACAATCACATAATGCGATATAACCTCTTATGCTTTGTGCTGGTGTGGATTGGATGTGGAGGCCGACAACCCGACTCGCCGTCTAAACCTGCCCCGGTTGTACCGGATCAAACGCGCCACGACACTACAGCGGATAGTCTTCGGGCCGAGGTTCAGGTCCTCGCGGATATGATACGTCGTTCAAATATCATTGACCTACCGGAGACCCTCAGGTTCTGCGGTGAACGTGTGCCGGTCGAGCGATGGTGGGTGAGAAAAGAACTCGAGGAAGCCTTCAGGTTCTATACCGGCTTCGCAAGAAACCGGAAACGGATCGTTTCCTATCTTCGTGAAACACGTCTCTACTTTCCCTTCATCGAGGATCGTCTCCGGGATGAGTCGCTTCCGGAAGACCTGAAGTATGTTCCGGTTGCAGAATCCGAGCTGGATCTTCAGGCACAATCATCGCAGAAGGCCGTTGGCTTATGGCAGCTCATGTCGGCGACAGGTCGTGATCGGTCGTTACGCATTACCCGATATATTGATGAACGGAAAGACTTCGAACGCGCAACTGAGGCAGCAATAAGAAAACTCAAGGACGATTATCATGAGCTCGGGAGCTGGTTCCTGACGTTGGCGGCGTACAACGAAGGCTTGAATCGCGTGAAGCGGTCACTTGAGGACCATGCCGATAGTTCCTATTTCAACATGATTCTCCCTCCGGAAACTATGGATTACTGTTACCGGCTCGTCGCGCTGAAGAACATCCTGGAGCACCCCTACCGGTATGGCTTTTCGGAACGACCCGACGGTGCGCTGACAATACAGGTGGTTTCACATGCAGTAAAAGAAAAAACGAGCGTGACC
>DASYTP010000177.1:0-5294 GCA_036002145.1 Bacteroidota bacterium
CGCATAGCTCACCAACAGGCCGTCGAACTGGTCCACCCGGACGTTTCCGTAACTCCGGACGGCTTCTTTGATCATTGCCATGCGTTCAGCCACCGAAAACAAAGGCTTCTTGGCGCTGTTCTTCGCCACGGTGACTATGACCGAATCGAAAATCTCCCTTGCCCGCTCAATGACATCGATGTGTCCGTAAGTGATGGGATCGAACGTGCCCGGATAGATGGCAACTTTCATCCGTCACCTCCTGACCCTTCGGGATCGGGTTGGAAAAAGCTCAGGCGCGTATTGCCGAACTCTTTCTCGACCGCAATACGATACTTCGCGGACGGGAGAAATATCGTTCTCTTTGCATGCTCTATAATAAGAAAACCCTCATTCGTGAGCAACTGACGCTGAAGGATCTTCGACGGCAAAGCAGAAATTGCTTCGTAAGCATACGGCGGATCGGCAAAAATCAGATCGAACTTCTCGTTCGTGCGATCGATAAACATCTCCGCATCGGATTGGATCAGGATGCATGAGTCGATGCACCCCAGTTCTTCCCCGTTGCGCTCAATCATGTCGAGGACGGCCCGACGATCGTCGACGAAAACGACAGTTGCGGCACCCCGGCTCAATGCTTCGAATCCCAGACTGCCACTTCCGGCGAACAGGTCGAGGACGTGAGCGCCGTTCAGTCGCAGCCGGCTCTGCAGCACGTTGAAAATCGTCCCCTTGACGCGGTCCGTCGCCGGACGCACGCTGTTGTCGCGCACGGAGTTGAGATTTCTCCCCTTGAACTTGCCGGTGATGATGCGCATTTCATTCTTTCCTGAGGGCAATGCCGACGCTCGCAACAAACTTGTGCTCGCGTCCGATCACCATACCCGCCTCTCGCAGCGCCGTCGTCAACGACACCCTGCGAAACGGATTCATCTTCGTCAGCTTCAGGCTTCCGTTTCCCTGCAATGTCTTCATCAGCGCAAAACCACACCCAGAGCCATAAAGATAGATCTCCTGTCCGCCCTCCTCCCGACAGAAGTCCAACATGCGATTCGCCCTTTCTTCCGGAGTCCCGGTGAAGTACCGGAACGTACCGAGCTGACCCTGCCGTACGATGCCGATATCGAGACGTTGATCGCCCGCCGATGCCAGGAGAATGTCCTGCGTTCTCACTTCGGGATAGTTCACCAAAAGAGCGTACTGACCGGCGAAATGATTTGTGTCTACAATGTTCAGCTCATACTTTTGCTCATCGAGAGCGTTTTGGATCTGGCGGAGAAATGCCCGCCGCGCAGAGACTGCGAATACATCCGTTCGGTTTTCCCCGATTTTGGGGCGCAGGATACGGGCATCATTGACCAGCTCCTTTGGATTGAAACCGCCGATGAAATTGGCAAGCTCCCAATGCAGGTGATCGTTCTGTTCCTGCGGGGTGAGGGATGCATCCATGGGAAACGAATGCTGAAATACGGCGGCGGAGTCAAGGGCTACGGAGACCTTCGAGACTTTTCTGAATTCCTTCCTGTTAAGAAGCAAGCCTTGAAGAAACCACGTCTGTCCTTTCCTGTCGTTTTTGTATTCTTCGAGATGAACAGCCGTGATCCCGCCGCTCCCCAGCCTGAGAACTGCGATCTGTGCTGCATCGTCGGAGAAACTTACGCCTGCCACAAATTCATTCGCCATTCAGTGTTCCACCGTGCAGAATGGCTTAATGTCTCCGAACTTCTTCTTTCCGATCCCCTTGACGTTCATCAGCTCTTCCACAGACCGAAATTTTCCGTTCTCGTCGCGATAGAGAATGATTCTCTCGGCCATCGCTTCACCGATTCCCGGCAGGGCAACGAGCTCATCCTTGGTTGCGACATTAATGTCTATAAGGCGGGTTACATCTCCCTTTGACTGACGCACCGGTCTGGCGTTCTCTGCGCCCGCTGAGTCGTCGGCGAGGATCCCGGCTTCCTGAGACATTCCTGCGGAGCGGGCGGCGAATTCGGAGTCGGCAACGGCGTAATCGAACTGAGGCGTGGTCGCTCCCGATTCGTTCAACAGCTTGATGCCCATGCCGATGACGAACGACACCACGAGAAAGACCACAACGCGGCCTTCCATCGGAGAAAGCCCGAACATTTGATTGAACCTGTTAAGGGCGTTCGCAGGCATCGATCACGAAATGATGTTTTTCATTTTCTCGAAAAAGCTTTTGTCGGAATGCGCCGATTTGTCACCATCGCGCGGCTTGATGTTCTCACCTTTCTCAAGAGTCTTCATCAGGTCTTTCTCCTCTTTCGATAACTTTGTCGGAACCCACACGTTGACACGCACAAGTTGGTCTCCGCGCTCCCGGCTGTGGAGGCGCGGTATACCTTTGTCTCGCATCCGCAGGATTCTCCCCGATTGAGTCCCCGGCTCGATCTTCAGGCGAGACCGTCCATTGAGCGTTGGAATTTCAACCTCCGCGCCGAGCGCAGCTTCGGGATAGCTGATGAGCAGATCCAGAACAACGTCGTCGCCGTTGCGCGCGAAGATTGTGTGCGGTTCTTCTTCGATGACGACAATGAGATCGCCGGGAGGGCCTCCGCGCTGTCCAGCGTTCCCCTGACCCTGGAGCGGGATGTAGTTCCCTTCGGAAACCCCCGGGGGCACGTTCACTTTGATCGTGGTCTCACCCTGCACCCGCCCTTCCCCCTCGCACGTCGGGCATTTCTCCTTGGTGATTCTGCCTTCGCCTCCGCAATTACTGCAGGTGGAGATATTTACGAACTGTCCGAACACAGAACGGGAGACATGGCGAACTTCTCCTGAGCCATTGCAGGCCGGACAGGTTATGCGCGAGGAGCCTCCTTTCGCCCCCGTGCCGTTACACGTTTCGCACGTCTTCATGCGCTTGATCTTGAGTTTCTTTTCGACTCCGGTGGCGATTTCTTCGAGAGTGAGCTTCAGTCGAATCTTCAGATCGGAGCCGGGAATTCCGGTTTGCCTGCTCCGGCCGCGGCCGCGGCCGCCGCTGAAAACTTCTTCGAAAATACTTCCACCAAATCCGCCGCCGAAAATATCCTGGAAATGACTGAAGATCTCATTAATATCGTTGTAGCCATGGTAATCCGCGCCCGGACGCATACCTTCGTGGCCGAACTGATCGTACCGTCGACGCTTGTTCTCGTCTCCCAGAATTTCGTATGCCTCGGCCGCTTCCTTGAACCGTTCCTCCGCTTCTTTATTGTCGGGATTTCGGTCCGGATGCCACTTCAGTGCCGCCTTGCGGTAAGCTTTCTTAATTTCATCCGTACTTGCACTCCGCGGAACTTCGAGGATTTCGTAGTAGTCACGTTTCGCCATACTTAGTTCACGCCGCCGTTCCCGGGTGGATTGGAAGGATCTCCATCGACGTGCGCATCAACGGACACAACCACCTTCGCGTGACGGATGACTTTGTCGTGCATCAGGTACCCTTTCTCCACTTCCTCAATAACCGTGTGGGGGGGGACATCGTTACGCGGAAGCTGGAGCAACGCATCATGCATCTGCGGGTCGAATGGCTTCCCGACAACTTCAAAGTGTTTGATTCCCTCTTTTTCCATGATATTCCTGAGCTTGCTGTAGATGAGCTCCATCCCCTTAACAAAAGCCGTCGCGTCCTTCGATTGTCCGGATTCATCAATCGACTTTTGCATCGCTTTCATCGATCGCTCAAAATCGTCGAGCACAGGCAAGAGTTTCATTATTAATTCCTCATTTGAGAATTTAATGATTGCAGAATAATCGTTGTCGGTGCGCTTCTTGTAATTCTCAAATTCAGCTGCCTTGCGAAGAAGTTGATCCTTATATTGTTTGACACTGTTTTCCAATTCAATGATTTTGCCGCTCAGCGCATCGATAACCGACAACTCGGGGAGTTGTCCGGGCGGCCCCTGGGCTTGTTGCCCGGAATCGGTATCATTCATTTGATCGTTTGTATCAGTCATGAAGTTCCTGCAGATTTGTCGAGTAGTGGTCAGAATTGTCTAAAGCTATATGAAAATAGCAATTTTCAATGCCTTTGTCAAGATTGCTATTGTCGTTTCCCTTTTTTACATTTCACGATAATAAGGCACATGAGAATCGTAGAGAAAGCAAAACGGCAGATCGCGGTATTGAGTCTGTTTGGCGACCCGCTTGGTGAACCCGATGCGCTGCAATTACGCGAAAAGATCAGCGGGATCCTCCAACAACAGATCAGATATGTCGTGCTGGATCTGAGCGAGGTCAGGCACATCAATAGCGCCGGGCTCGGTGGTCTTATATCCTCCATGTTCAGCATGTTAAAGGCGGAGGGAGGATTGACCCTCGCATGTCCGAGAAAAAATGTCAGAGAGGTTTTCAGAATTACGAATCTTGATAAAGTCTTCACCACATGCGAATCGGTCGACGAAGCGGTGAACAGTTACCAAACTCATCCGGCTTGAACCTCGAAGCTTGAATATCCTCTAACTTTTGCTTATATTTTGAGCGAAATCGGAGATTGACAATCCGCCCGTCCTTCAGGACGAAGTCTCGATCCGCTGGAAGCGGATCGGACAATCACAAATCTCCAATCCGAAATTCCTTCCTCCCTTATCACGCAGCACCTCGACCTCTGCAAGGTCAATTGAGAGCAATCCCACGTTCCCACCTTTTGCGTTTGTATTGCGGATGTAATACACTACAGTAAAACAAGAAGGGATGAACGATATGGCCAGGACGGCAACCGTACAGGCGCGTGTTGAGCCCAAACTCAAAAGCAATGTCGAAACTATTCTCAGTGCGCTGGGAACAAACACAACCGATGCAATCAATATCTACTTCAAGCAAATACAACTTGCAAACGGAATTCCGTTCGAGGTGAAAATACCGAACCGACAAACACGGAAGGCGATTGCAGAAGCGCGAGAGGCGAAAGGAAAGTAGTTCAATTCTACGAGGGGTCTTTTTGCAGAGCCTGCAAAGTGATGTTGACAATCCGCCGGATTTCTAAGTTCAGGGACCACGCTCTGCTCGGCGAGTATTCCGACTGCCGTGAATGCCACATTGTGCCTGACTGGCTGTTGATGTACCGAGGCACACGCGACGAACTTATCCCGAATTGCGGGACGGGAACGCACGCCAACCTTTTCGAGTGAAGTAATTCGACACACTGACGTTGGATTTGGTGCTTCTTGGCCGAAGCGGCATGGCAGTGAGGCAAGTGTACTCTCCCTTGCAACCGGTAGGCCTTCATGGCACGGGCAACAAGATTTCATTACAACTTAAGTGAGTGAACACAGATGTTAGTCGTCGAGCCAGTTTTTTGAAAGAGCTTG
>DASYTP010000178.1:0-2654 GCA_036002145.1 Bacteroidota bacterium
TTCGGGTTCGAGAAAAGCGGCTTTAACTCAAACCTCGAACTGAGCGCCCCCGGCGCCATCCCGCCTAAAAGCGGGACCCAAACCTCAAACCACTTCGATGATACTTCCACTCTCTACACAAAGATCGGTCTCATCATCTCCTTCCTCCTCTCCATCGCGCTCGCGCTCCTCATCCCCAGCGTCATAAAGATCTGGTATACGATCGGCACGGTGATCATACCAGGGTTGCTTGTGCCGCTCATGGCGAGCTACTTCGACAAGCTCAGAATAACCGCACGATACGCATTCCCCGCCATGCTCTTCGGATGGCTGATATCACTCGGTTGGCTGATTGCCGGAAACGTGAACGGTAATTCGGGCAACTACCCTCTCGGGATCGAGCCGATGTATCCGGGGTTGGCGGTAAGTGTGCTGATTTGGGGAGTTGGTAGATTCAGAATGGCGAATCGGGGAGTGTGATGGTACCCTGCTTCCCCTGCTCGAACGCGTCGAAATGCAACAGCCACATACCGATGCCGGCGGCGCCCTGCATGTAGCCTGTTTGCCCAACGAGTAGCTCGGGCTTGACACGATGTTCAGCTTGAATCCAGCGCATTCCCTTGTCGTCGCTGGTCACGCGTCCAAGCAAATTCTCCGTCAACCGGCGTGCAAAGTCAATGTATGCCTTCTCATTTGTGATCCGATAAAGACTGAGAAAGAATTCGGCCACCCCCGCAGAGCCGCAGCACTGGCTTACATTGTTCCAGAATCCGGGCGTTTGCCGTTCAGGAATTCCGCTCGCCAAATCTGCACGTGCGAACTTCTTAACCCATTCCATCCATTCCATATCGCCGGTAATCCGGTAAAGACGATGGAAGAGCCGCGCTGTTCCGACCGGCCCATGGCACCAGCCAAGGTAATACAGATCTTTACCGTCGGGCTCATGGTGAAAAATGGAAGCAGCGTCCGACTCCCGCTTTGCGACCGCCTGGAGATAACGCGCGCCGCGCAAGGCCGCATCGAGGAATTCTCTCTGCCCCGTTTCCTGATACAGCGTTGCGAGAAAAAAGGCGATACCCGAAGTTCCGTGCGAAAAATTCGGCATGAGCCGCGGAAACATGGGTAGAAGGTCCGGTTCCATCGCATCCATCGCCCAATATGATCCATCGTTCCCATCCCTGGCCGCTTCGACAAGTCGGTGTCCCACGCTCGCTGCAAGCTCCCGGTAAGTGGAGTCCTGCAATTCCCTCGCAGCATAGAGCAGGAAGAGACCGGCGCCTGAACTTCCTCCTATGATGTCTGAAACAAAATACGTCGTGTCCCCCTCATGGTTCAGCCACACAACACCACCACCCGACTTTTCAGCGCGGGACTGCAGCATCTCCGCACATTTCTGCATCCCCGCCCGGTATCTCGAATCGCCAGAAACCTTGTACGTCTCACCCAGAACATAACCCAAGCCGGCCACGCCAGTATATAAGCCGTTATCTACCTGATCCAATTTCTTGCCGTCGGAAAGATCGGCGAGCAAATAATCGGCGCCAGCCCTTGCCTCATCGAGAAACGTTGTATCTCCGGTAGAGCGGAATGCCTCAATGAAAAATAGAACGATGCCGGCGCTTCCGCTGTAGAGATTTGTGGCAACCGTCGCGGTGTCTCCCGGATCCGCCGCCCAGACTTTGCCCTGCGGGGTCTGGATGGCATTGCGCTTCAACCATCGAGCGACGTCGAGAGCGGCGTGAAGATGCGGACGGTCCGCGGCAACACCGGGGGCAAAAACGAGCAATGAAAGAAGTGTGCTGAGTAAGGTTTTCCTGCTCACTTTACCAGGTTCTTGAACAACTTTTGTTGAATCTTTTGCCAGCGTTTTTGAGATCTGCCGTCTCCGATACTCTTCGCGAGCACGACACCGGCGCTGAGTTGTTTGTACCACAATGCCTGCACGGCGTTTTCAGCTTGTGTGCCGCGTCGTCGCATTCTGAACGGCGCGAGTGCATGAAGTTGCGAATTCACTGCGGTGGAGTCCAATAATGAGTTCTTGTCCATGCGGAATTTCAGCAATCCTTCGATTCCCCGATAGATGACGGGATATATCTCGCTGATGAGGGCGGTGTCATCCGTCGTCAGGAAATATTGTTGTACAATGAGAGTAAACCATGGCGAAAGATTCAGAGACGACGTCGTTGTCGAAGCCGCGATTGGCTTTGACAGGATTTGTCCGTAGGTATCACGCGTCGAGTCCATCTCCTGGAGAGTACTGAGCGACCGAAGATACGATTCACTCCTTACTTTGCCTCCAAGAATAAGGGCTGAGCCCGGGATCGGGAGGAGTAGCTGCGTCCGGGTCGCTTCGTACTTCAGCGGGAGGGTGAGAAATGAATTCTTCGGGCATTCGCCCGGCAAGAGTGCGTCGGTCCCGGCGATGCCCCATCCGAAGGCAACCCGCGCTTCGGCGCTGAGGCGAGGAGGAAGCAGCCCATTGATCATGCGTTCGATGCGGTTCATATGCTCGCCGAGGATTGTCGAATCGTTCCGCAACATTCCCCTCACCGCATAAAGAATCGTCATCACAGAATCGCCCGCGGCAAAGATCAATGTGTGCTGCGTGTCGGTCTTGACGGTGTTGAGGTAGGCCGGTGAAAAAGATTTTCCGATGGTCGCCGTGTCGTACAC
This sequence comes from Bacteroidota bacterium, assembly GCA_036002145.1. GTDB lineage: Bacteria > Bacteroidota > Ignavibacteria > UBA10030 > SZUA-254 > DASYTP01. The sequence continues at coordinate 2,653 of DASYTP010000178.1, forward strand.
CG
>DASYTP010000179.1:0-3525 GCA_036002145.1 Bacteroidota bacterium
AGGGCTGCGGACAACAAGGCGCGATTTCTTCAAGAAGCTAAAGCTACCGCCGCACTCAACCATCCAAACATACTGAGCGTGTACGAGATTGACGAAAAAGAGGGATCGATGTTCTTCGTCATGGAATACATCGAAGGGACGACGTTAAAGAAACATATTACTGATTTGAAATCCGGTACCGGTATTCCTGTCCATCAGGCAATCGAGTGGACAGCTCAGATTGCGCAAGGGTTGAAGGCGGCTCACGGAAAGAATATAGTCCACCGGGATATCAAGCCGGAAAATATCATGCTGACGCCGGACGGAAAGCTGAAGATAATGGATTTCGGAATCGCGAAACTCAGGAGCAGTTCCGGGCTGACAAAAACAGGCACTTCGATGGGGACACTCTCGTACATGTCTCCCGAACAAGCGCAGGGCGCCGCTGCCGATCATCGTTCGGATATCTGGTCGCTCGGAGTTGTGTTTTTTGAGATGCTTACGGCCGATCTTCCGTTTAAGTCAGAGCATGAAGCGGGATTGCTGTATATCATTGTGAATGAGGACCCGCCCGTTCCCAGCGATTTCGATCGGACAATTCCGGCTGCGATCAATGATGTATTGAAAAAAATGCTCTCGAAAGATCCGGCCGATCGCTATCAGAGTGCGGAAGAAGTTCTTCGCGCGCTGAGCACCGTGCAAACGGAAATAAAGACCGGACCTGGTGTGGCTGAAAAGAAAGCGATCGCCGTCCTCCCGTTTGCGAATATCGGGGGCGACAAGGACAACGAATACTTCGGCGACGGTCTGACGGAAGAACTTATCGTGAACTTATCGCAACTGAAAGACATCGAGGTGATTTCACGATCGAGCTCGATGCAATTCAAGGGCGCCACCAAAGACATTAAAGCCATTGGGCGAGAACTCAAGGCACGCTACATCCTGGAAGGGAGCGTGCGAAAATTCCAGGATAATCTGAGAATTGCCGTTCAGCTCATTGACGTGGAGAACGGCCGGCAGCTCTGGGCGGGGTCGTACAAAGGCACTCTTGCGGATGTGTTCGACATCCAGGAACAGGTCTCCAAGCAGATCGTCGAGGCGCTGATGGTGAAATTAACGCCCACCGAAAAAACGGTCCTTACCAAGCGGACGACCCTGAACGCCGAGGCATTTGATTGCAACCTCCGGGCAAGAGACTTCTTAAACCGCCGGACAAAGACCAGCATCAATATGGCGATTCAATTCTTTCAGAAAGCGATCGGCTACGACCCCCGATATGCTGCGGCGTACGCCGGCCTGGGGGAAGCCTATGGAATCCTCTACCGGGATTTCGAACGGAAGGAGGTGTGGCTCGACCGCGCGCTCGAGGTAAGTCTGAAGGCGATCATGTACGATGCTTCATTATCCGAAGCATATGCGTCTCTCGCACTCGCATACCTCGGCAAGAAAGATTTCGATGAGTCGCTCGAGGCGTGTCAGAAAGCCATTCTTCTTGATCCTAAGAATCATAATGCGTATTGGATCCTTGCCAGGATTTACCGTTCCACCGACCGGGAACGGGACGCGGCAAACGCATTGGAAAAATCCATTGCGCTTGTTCCTGAATTCCTTCAGGCATATGACGACCTTTCGAATGTCTACGAAAGGCTCGGTGAAAAACAGAAATTTCTCGACCTCATGCACAAGGCTCTCAACATCTATCCTGGTTATCTGTCGCTTCATCCCGACGACGCTTACCGGCGTATGGCATTTGCCGTCAACTTGACGTATGTTGGAAGAAACGATGAGGCGCGAATAGAAGGAGAAAAGGCTCTTGAATTAAGCCTCAGCGATCCCATTATGATGTACTATGGAGCCTGTCTCTATTCCCGGCTGAAAGAACCCACACGAGCGGTGGAGTGGCTCAAGAACGCCGTCCTCAACGGTTATGAGAACTTCGAATGGATTAAACGTGACCCCGATTTCGACGGCATACGGAATGAGCCGGGATATGTGGAGTTGATGAAGGGGAAGTAGGGGAGGAGTAGATGAGTAGTTGAGATGATGAGATGGGGAGAAATGGAGTACTGGAATGATGGAATGATGGAATAATGGAGCTTATGTGATAGGAAGAGTAAACGGTAATCAGCAGAGAGTTAAGTTAAAAATGAAAAATTTCCGCCGGAGGCGGATGCGCCCCGGCGCAAAAAGTGAAAAATTCATAGTACCAGTAACCAGTAACCAGTAACCTGTGACTAGTGACCAGTGACCAGTGACCCGTAACCCGTAACCAATGACCAATGACAAGCCTATGATCGGAACCACAATTTCCCACTACAAGATTCTCGAAAAACTCGGCGAAGGCGGTATGGGCGTCGTCTATAAAGCCGAGGATACAAAGCTCGACCGCCCCGTTGCGATAAAATTTCTTCCAACGCATCTCTCCGGATCGGATGAGAACAAACAGCGCTTCATCCAGGAAGCGAAGGCGGCCGCGCTTCTTAGCCATCCAAACATTCTCGGCGTGTATGAAATCGATGAGCGGGACGGTTCTGCGTTCCTCGTCATGGAATTCATCAGCGGCAAAACACTCAAGGCTCATATTTCAAGCCTTAAATCGGGAGAAGGTATCTCAATCCGACAAGCCATAGACTGGACGTTGCAGGTTGCGCGCGGACTGAACGCCGCCCACGAGAAACAGATCATCCACCGCGACATTAAGCCCGAGAATATCATGATCACGCCAGACGGCCAATTGAAGATCATGGACTTCGGCCTCGCGAAGCTCAAAGGAAGCGCGGGCATCACGCGCACGGGAGCATCGCTGGGGACACTTTCCTATATGTCCCCCGAGCAAGCCCAGGGAGTCACGGCGGACCAGAGGACGGATATCTGGTCGCTGGGTATCGTGCTCTATGAAATGCTGACGGGCGAGCAGCCGTTCAAGGCTGAACACGAAGCGGCGCTCCTCTACCTCATTGCCAACGACGACCCACCGCCGCCGAGCGCGCTCGATCGGAAAATCCCGCATCCCATGGATGCAGTCGTGAAAAAGATGCTCGAGAAAGACCGGTCGCTTCGCTTCGAATCGGCGGGAGAAGTCATACGGGCGTTGGAAAGCGTCCGTGCTGACATTGAAACGGCGACGACGAAAGCGAAAGCCATCGCCGTCCTTCCATTTGATAACATCAGTCCCGACAAGGAAAGTGATTATTTCAGCGACGGTCTGACGGAGGAAATCATCGCCAATCTGTCACGGCTGAAAGACATGCGCGTGGTCTCGCGAACGACAACCATGCAGTACAAAGGGACAAAGAAGGACATCAAGACGATCGGCAGGGAACTCGGTGCTCGCTACATCATGGAAGGAAGCGTCAGGAAATTCCAGGACAACCTTCGCATCACCGCGCAGCTCATCGACGTCGAAGCCGATGCGCAACTTTGGGCCGAGACGTATAAGGGCAAGCTTGCGGACGTATTCGATATCCAGGAACAGGTGTCGAAACAAATCGTCGATGCACTCATGGTGAAGCTTACACCGACGGAGAAAGTCGTTCTCACCAAACG
>DASYTP010000180.1:0-3234 GCA_036002145.1 Bacteroidota bacterium
TCGTGCATTCCCCCTGCGGATGTGCCGCGATGATTCTTGTATGATGGGCTCTGCGAAGCAGGTGAAGAGACTCAACAAGACTCGTCGAGTGCACGACCGGCAACCGGAACACTGCCCCCATTGAATTTCTAACGGCACGACGGAGGTAGGGGCTGCTGGACGTTTCGCCGGCGATGAGAACATCGACCCCCAAGGCCGCGCAGTTCCTCACGACCAGGCCGACGTTTTCGGCATTGACGAGGCCGTCTAGGGCGACGACCAGATGGGGCGATGTCAGTCGTGTTATCGTTTCCCCGATGGACATCGATTCGGGGACTGCGGCGACCGCCATGATCCCCTGGTGGAGGTTATAGCCGACGATGGTCTCAAGTAATTCTTGCTCGGCTATGAATACATCGAATGGCTTGGGATTGTCGGTGAGTGGTTTTCGATGTTCGATGTTGGATGTCGGATGTTCGTTCGGAAATAGCCGGTTATTCCATTCCGGGGTCATTAACATCGAGATGATTTTCATATTGGATTCAAGCAACCGGCGAACGACTTTTTCTCCCTCCGCGACAAAGATTCCTTGCTTTATGTGCTCCATGGGCCGCCGGAGCGTCCGGTATGGCTGTAATTCAGGAACGTCGAGCGAAGTGACTCGGCGTACGTTTGCTGGAGATTTCATATATTGCTCAAGATACGCGCACGACATCAGATAATCAAACTATGAACATCCTCATCACCGGTTCTCACGGATTTATTGCGAGCGCTCTCATTCCGTGGATGTCCGCAGGCGGACATAATGTCTTCAGGCTGGTAAGAGAGCCGGTAAGTAATGAGAGGGAGGAATTCCGATGGGATCCTTACAAGCGTGAACTCAATCCGGAGGTCTTTAACGGAAAAGATGCGGTGATTCATCTCGCGGGCGAGAGCATTGCCGTGGGACGATGGACGGAATCAAAAAAAAAGAATATTCGTGAAAGCCGTGTGATTCCCACCCGGTTTCTGGCTGAGACACTTTCGATGTGCTCCCGTCCACCCGGAATACTCATCTGTGCATCGGCGATCGGCTACTACGGAGATCGGGGGGCTGAAATGCTAACGGAAGAAAGTCCTCCGGGCGACGATTTTCTTGCCACTGTTTGCCGTGAGTGGGAAACAGCGACGGCGCCGGCAGCGGGTAAAGGGATTCGCGTCGTACATCTCCGGTTCGGGCTTATTCTCAGTCCCCGGGGAGGCGCGCTTCAGAAACTGTTGGTGCCGTTTCGGTTCGGTGTGGGAGGAATGCTCGGCTCCGGTAAACAGTACTGGAGTTGGATCGCAATCGATGACGTCGTCGGTGCGATCATGCATGCACTCGTTAACGAAAAAGTTCGAGGACCTGTGAATCTCGTGACGCCGGATGCAATTACCAACAAGGAGTTCACGCGGACGTTGGGGAAAGTGCTCTCACGTCCGACCTTCCTTCCGGCGCCCGCTTTTGCTCTGAGGTTGGCCCTCGGGGAGATGGCCGATGCGCTGTTGCTTTCAAGTGCCCGCATAGAACCGCGGAAACTCATTGCAACAGGATTTCACTTCAAGTATACCCGCCTTGAAGCTGCTTTACAGAGTCTTTTGAAGAGGTAGGCATGCGACCTCCTTCGCCCGACCTCAGTGAATGAGTGACGCATTCGTTCGGACCATGCGGTCCAGAGCTTCTTTGCTGTACCACACACCTCGAAGCATCACTCCGACGCGGGCACGGATATTGGCGATGTCTTCGAGCGGGTTAGCGGCGAGCAGTACCAGATCTGCCCGCTTACCGATTTCCACTTGACATCACAACCTAAAATTATTATATTAGGATACTACAGAAACTTAAACAGTTTTCAAATGTTGAGATATCTGAAAAACTGTCAAAATGCGGTAATTATCCGCTTTTTTTTGAGCATAACGGAAACTATTGAAACCCAAACAGTTTCCCAAAGTATAAGGGATCAATAATGGAAACAGATACCGAAATCCGGGCCAGAATCATAGCCGTAGCGAAGGACGAGTTCTTTAGGATTGGCTTCTCGAAGGTTACCATCGACGAAATAGCGGCCAAACTGGGCATGAGCAAGAAAACCATCTATAAGTTTTTTGAAAGCAAGAATGAGATAGTCCGTGCCGTCACCAGTGAGACCATGAATCATATGAAGAAATGCTGCGAGGAGATCGCAGGGAATGAAGAGATGGATTTTGTCGATAAGCTGAGAGAGATGATGACGCTAGTCGCGATACAGTATTCGAAACTCGGCCGGCCGCTGATTGAAGACCTTCAGAAGAACGCGCCACATATATGGGAACTTATCAGCAAATTCAGGCAGGAACGGATCCAGGAGGATTTTGGAAACCTTCTCAAGGAAGGAATGCGAAAGGGGATGTTCCGAAACGATATCGATGAACAACTCATCCTGCTGATATACTCAAATGCAATCCAGACAATCATCAACCCCGAAATGTTGATGCATCTTCCCTTCAGCGCAGCACAGGTGTTCGAGGCAATTGTGAAAGTCATCTATGAAGGAATTCTCACGGATGAGGCGAAATCGAAGTATCTCTCCCGGGGCAATTACCAAGTGTGGCACAACAGAGGATATAACGTCATGAACTCCAGTTTTCGCGGTTTACGGCTCTTGATCCTAGCGGCTGTTGCTTTCTCCGGCGCCCCTGCGCAGGAAAAAGTTACACTGACCGTCGGCGAGAGCATAGAGATCGGGTTAAAGAACAGCAAGTTTTTACATTCATCGCAGATGAAGGTGCAGGCTGCCGATGCGAAGGCTAGTGAGACCCACGCTTCACTGATGCCGGCATTGAAGGTCGGGGGCGCCTACACGCGTTTGAGCGATGTTCCTCCCTTTACCCAGACAATTCCTGCAGGAACATTCGGACCGCAGCAGGCACCGATCAACATCACCCTGTCTCCCGTCGTGCTTAACAACTACAACCTCCGCCTGTCGGTGCAACAGCCGTTATTCACAGGTTTCAGGCTGCAGAGCAGCTCGAGCATCGCCGGGCTGTCGGCCCAGGCAACGGGAGAGGACCTCAAAAGAGACGAAGCTGAGCTGATCTACAGTATCAAGAATTCGTATTGGAACCTGTTCAAGGCGATCGAGTTCAGGAAAGTCATCGACGAGAACGTCGCGCAGGTGAATGCGCATCTCGACGACGTACAGAATCTTATGAAGCAGGGCATGGCGACAACCAACGAAGTCCTGAGAGTGCAGGTGC
>DASYTP010000181.1:0-8942 GCA_036002145.1 Bacteroidota bacterium
AGTGCAGGACTTCGGAGATCCGGACAAGAGTGAAAGGTCTCGGCAATCAAACCTTTACATCTCTCGAAGAGTTGTTCGTAGAGCTGGTATCGAACAAGGTGCGCAAGAAGCATTTATCCTGGCTGTAAGTGAATTTACTTCTTCTGGCGTTAGTTCAACCGCAGAGGGCGGCCGGCATCATCAAATCAAATCCACGATGGATAGTGCAATTTCTGATTCTGGCGGTCCTCAGCATCATTCTTGCAGTTCTTGCCCAACCTTACGTCGTTCATCTGACGCTCGACCGTTTACCTTCATCCGCAACCGCGGAAGATAAATTCATTGTTCAGCAAGCGCTCGACGGGGAACTCTATGTCCGCTGTGCGTTTCTCCCCATTCGACTGCTCATCGGTTGGGCCAGTTTCGCCCTTCTGTTATTCTATGCATGCAAAGGATGGCGCTCGAAAGAGTCCGTTCGGTTTTATCACCTGTGGTCACTCGAGGTTACCGCGGAAAGCGTGATGGTTCTTGCGCAGGCCGCATCGCTCATTTACGCGCTGACAGGAGGGGGCTCGTCATTTATGAGGATTCCATTTGGTCTCGATATGGTGTTCGGGCCATTGGCCGACCCGGTGAAACGGATGGCGTTGAATTCCGTCAACATTTTCGCTCTCGGGTATCTGTATCTCCTGACAACCGGAATATCGGTACTCTACGGACAATCGAAGATCAAGAGTTTTTTCCCCGTGTTGGCAGTTTGGAGTTTATCGGTAATGTTCAATGTGGGCATTGTATCATTGCTGCGGGATGCTTTCTCGTTTCGGCTCTAACGCAGTTTGAAAATTGCAACAATTTCTCGTACATTAGCGCTCATGGACGAACAGTTCTACCGGAAAACCCGATCTGCGTTCAGCGTTGGCAGCTGGCTCAGGAAACAACTCAGGAAACGCACAGTCCTTCTCTCAGCTCTCATACTCCTCCCCGTCCTATCCTACGTGACGTTCGGCAGCAGAGGTATTCTGAAACGAATGAGCCTTGAATCGGAAAAGGCCGCGATGCAGGCGAAAGTGGAGCAGGCGGTTGAGGAGCAGAAACAACTCCTGGAGCAATCGAAAGCGCTGGAGAAGGATCCGAAGGCAATCGAAAAGGTCGCACGCGAAAAATTCGGCATGATCCGCGAAGGGGAGACGGTGTATAAGGTGAAGAAGGAGAAGTAGGGGCTCGATCCTCGATCCTGGATCCTGGATCCTGGATCCTGGATCCTGGATGCTGGATCCTAGATGAGGGCAAGATAGAACCTCGAGAAAAAAGGAATCACAAAAGGGGAGGATGTATGGGGTATCTGAGTTACAAAGATTTGGAGATTTATAAGTTGGCCCACAACCTTGCGATAGAAATACATCAAATGAGTTTGAAACTTCCGAGTTTTGAACTCTATGAGGAAGGAAGTCAAATACGACGATCATCCAAAGCGATTTCATCCAACGTCGTCGAAGGCTTCGGTAGTCGAAGATACAAACTGGAGTTCATTAAATTCCTCGTTTATGCTCTTGCGTCTTGCGATGAAACCAGGGAACACCTTGATTTGCTCTTCCAAACTAAATCCTTTGATGAGGGCCGGTATAAATACATCTCCGGTCGATATGATGAACTTGGTAAGAGACTGAACAAGTTCATTCAAGCCGTCGAACGATCTCATCTTCCACCGAAAAGCTCTCTCAGTGTCTCTCATGTTGCCAACCACTAGGATCGAGGATCAAGGATCGAGGATCTAGTATTGGAACTCTTCACACAACCTCCCGCAGTCAAGGAATCCGCCGGCCCGCTCTACGCTCCCCTCGCCGAACGTTCGCGCCCTCATACTCTGAACGAATTCGTGGGTCAGGAGCATCTGCTTGGACCGGGAAAACCTCTTCGACTGATGCTGGAAGGTGGAGAGATTCCTTCGATGATATTCTGGGGCCCTCCGGGCTGCGGAAAGACAACCCTTGCGCGAATCATTGCCGGCACGTCGAACGCGGATTTTTTTCAGCTCAACGCCGTCTCCTCCGGCGTTCAGGATGTTCGCAAAGTGATTGACCGGGCTGGGATTAACCGCGGGAAGCTTTCGAAGCGGACAATTCTTTTCATCGATGAAATCCACCGTTTCAACAAGGCCCAGCAGGATGCCTTGCTTCACAGCGTTGAAGACGGGGTCATCACGCTGATCGGTGCGACCACCGAGAACCCATCCTTTGAAGTCATCTCGCCCCTGCTTTCACGATGCATGGTGTACGTTCTCGAACCCCTGGCGGTCGCCGACCTGAATGGAATTCTCGATCACGCGTGCGCCGCCGACGAAGTGCTTAAGCTGCAAGATATTTCGCTAGGACCGGAAGCGCGTGAGGTGTTGATGTTGCTTGCGGGCGGAGACGCCCGGATGATGCTCAACGGGTTGGAAACCGCCGTCCGAATCACCAGGCCTTTGCCAAATGGTGTGAGAAATATTACGGCAGTCGCCCTCAAGGAAGCATTCCAGCGCAGGAATACCAAATACGACAAAGGGGGCGAAGAGCACTACAACATCATCTCGGCATACATCAAGAGTGTTCGCGGAAGCGATCCCGACGCGGCTGTCTATTGGCTTGCGCGCATGCTGGAAGGGGGCGAGGATCCAAAGTTTATCGCCCGCCGGATGATAGTCCTTGCCTCGGAAGATATCGGCAACGCCGATCCCTACGCTCTGACGCTAGCAACCAGCTGTTTTACCGCCACCGATTATGTCGGGATGCCCGAGGCCCGTATCGTTCTGGCCCAGGCGGCGACCTATCTTGCCTCCGCCCCGAAAAGCAACGCGTCGTACATGGCAATTGAAAAGGCGAGTGAGGACGTCAGGCAGGAGGAGCACCAGCCCGTACCGCTCCACTTGCGGAATGCCCCGACAAAGCTCATGAAAGACCTGAACTACGGCGGGGAGTACAAATACAGTCATGATTATCAAGAGCATTTCATCGAACAACAATACCTGCCGGACAACGTCAAGGAGAAAATATATTATCGGCCGACCGATAACGGGAAGGAAACAGAAATTCACCGGAGACTCAACCAGCTATGGAAAGGAAAACCGCGATAATGCAGAAAAAGACGTTTGCCCTTGGAGTTGATCTTGGAGGGACATCGATCAAGACGGGAGTAGTTGACAAGAGTGGAAAAATCCTCGACCAGATCTCGGTTGATTCGAAGGCAAGCAAAGGCCCGCCGGCTGTTATTCAACAGATTATCTTCACCATCCAGCACTTTATGGGAAAGTATGGCGAGCCAAAATGCATGGGAATCGGGATCGGCGCTCCGGGCGTGGTCTCGGTTGAGGAAGGTCTCGTGAAGCATCCGCCAAACTTTGCAAAGTGGGAAGAGGTTGCGCTGGCGAAAGCGGTAAGGAAGGCTACAACGCTTCCGATTTTTGTCGAGAACGATGCAAATGTCGCCGCCATCGCTGAGGCGAAGTATGGCGTTGGCATAGAGCACAAAGATTTTCTCTTTGTCATTTGGGGCAGCGGGGTTGGCGGCGGAATCATTTTCGATCGAAAAATATTTCGCGGCCCGAGCGGTGGAGCCGGGGAAATCGGGCACGTCACGATCGATTACAATGGACCCGTCTGCAATTGCGGCAATCGGGGGTGCATCGAGGCTTATATCGGCCAACGGTATCTCTCCGAGCGAACAAAAGAAATCCTCGAATCGCAGCCGGAAGACGCGACCCTATCAAAAATCATCAGGCTTGCCGAAGGGAATCTTAACAAGATCGATCCGTATTTGATTTCGATGGCCGCCGAGCAGGGCGATCCCATCGCCCGGGAAGTTTTTGAAGAAGCCGGCAAACTTCTTGGTTATGCCCTCGCTTCGGTCCTGAATATCCTCGATTTGCGGATCGTGGTCATGGGGGGCGGGGTCTCCGCGGCACCGCAGTACGTGTATATGGAGATGGAGACAAGCCTCTGTTCAAGGATCCTGAAGCCGAATCGGGCGGCTGTGCACATCGTTCGTTCGAGATTGGGCAATTCGGCAGGCATGATCGGCGCTGCCAGCCTGGTTATGTGAACATTGTCACGTCTCATGCGTCCATGGATGTTCATTCTTCTGTTCTTATGGTGTCCGCTTTCAACCTCCCAGGTTTCAACGAAGGCAGATTCCCTTCGCGTGTTGCCCGATTCTCTTCGCGGTGATTCGCTTACAACTAAGCTAGATACCGCTTCCTCCGCCAGAGGCGTGGACACGATCGTGACGTATTCATCCTCGGACTCGATCCTGTATTCACTATCGAGGAGAACAATGACGCTCTTCAACAAGGCGCAGATCAGCTACCGCCAGATGCAGCTGAAATCCGAGCAGATTCACATCGATTGGAACACGTCCACCATGACCGCCAGCGGCATTCCCGATTCCTCCGATCCGACAGGAAAGCGATACAAGGGAACCCCCGTCATGAAGGATGGGGGGGAAGAGTTTCACGGTGCCGGACTTTCCTATAATTTCAGGTCGAAGAGAGGGAAAATCGACGTCGGCGATACAAAGATGGACGAAGGATTCTACTACGGGGAAGAAATCAAGAAAGTTGCTCCCGACGTCTTATTTGTCTCCGACGGACGATATACCACCTGCGACCAGCCAGATCCGCATTACTACTTCGCGAGCCCAAAGATGAAAGTTATCACGGGGGATAAAGTTGTCGCTGAGCCCGTTTACCTGTACATCGCAGATGTCCCGATCTTTGCCCTGCCCCTCGGAGTGTTTCCTAATCATGGGGGCAGGCGGTCAGGCATTATTGCGCCCGCTATCGTTGAAAATCCCACCCAGGGCCGGCTCCTTCATCACCTGGGCTATTACTGGGCGATCAGCGACTACATGGACGCGAACCTTCGAACAGATCTGTATACCAAGGGGAGTTGGGGCTTGTACTCCGACTTCCGCTATAATTTGAGATACGTTTTCAGCGGCTCCCTCTCCGGGCGATATCTCAAATTGATAAAGGGAGAGCGCGGTGATCCGGATCGAAGCGTCGACGAGTCGTATCAATTGAATATGACGCATAATCAGGATATCGATCCGACGACCCGCATGAACGTAAATTTCACATTTGCGAGCAACAACTCGTATCTGAATACCATCGATATCCAGCAGGGATTGCAGCAATCGATTGCCTCAAATGCCACTATCTCGAAATCCTGGGAGGGAACACCCAACAGCCTGTCACTAAATATTTCCCGCCAACAGAATCTTCAGAACGGCAATATCTCCGAAGTCCTTCCTTCGCTGAATTTTAATCACAGTCAGAGTTACCCGTTCAGGTTTGGAAAGTCGTCCTCAAATCTTTCCGAAGGCTCATGGTATGAGGGAATCGGGTTGAGTTATAACGCATCTTTATCGAACAACAGGGCGAAAGTCAGTCGCACGGTGGGAGGGATTAAGATGAACGTCGGTGGGGTAGACACGGTGGGGAATATTGATGAGTTCGAGAGAGACCGTAACCAGACGATCACACAGAACATGAGCCTCGGAATAGCACCGAAGCTCGGATATATCACAATATCGCCATCCCTCAGTTATGGTGACCAGCGTGTCTTTACCAGTAACGACGTCCCCGGGCGCGACGCATCAGACAGCTCGTTTGTGATTACCAATGTGAAAAGCAGCTCGAGGACCGGAACTCTTTCGTCCGGGATCGCCGCGAGCACGAAGCTGTATGGCATCATTCAGCCCGGGATTCTCGGGATTGCCGCATTGCGCCACACATTGACGCCGAACCTCTCGTTCACCTATCGCAAGCAGATTGTAGGAGATAATCTTGCACCGAAGGATATGTTTCTTAGCCTGAACCTCGGAAACATATTTGACATGAAGACACAGCCTGAAGAAGAAGGGAAGGAGGGGAACAAAATCACCTTGCTCAACCTCGGCACCGGCATCTCCTACAATTTCTCACTCGACAGCCTTAATTTCTCGCCAATCAATCTGGATTATCGCACCAGCATCGGTCAATCGCTTGAAATCGGCGGCAATGCAGGATTCGATTTGTACAAACTCGTACAAACTGGTCCATTCTCCTATACGAAGATCAATAAGTTCCTCATCAACGAGGAAAAGCGTCTTGCACGCCTCACCAACTTTAGCGTCAATATATCGACTTCACTCTCCGGTGAAAGGAAAAGCTCATCCACGGGGGCTCCCAGGATTGACTCGACCGAACGCCGGCCCGCCAGCGGGTATTACGGATTGTATCAGGAGGAAGAGCCGGATTTCAGCATCCCCTGGAAGCTGTCGCTCCAGTTCAACTATGCCGAGACGAAAGTGCCTCCTTCCCAGTCCCGATCGGCGAGTGTTCGGGGGGGGCTTGAGTTTAACCTGACGGAGAATTGGAAGTTTTCGATGACCGGCGGCTACGATATTCTCAACAAGGAGATCGTCGTCCCGAACGTCAACATCTCACGGGATCTGCATTGCTGGTTGATGAATTTCTCCTGGGTCCCCGTCGGAACCTATCGGCACTATCAGCTCGAGATCCGTGTGAAGGCATCGCAGCTTCACGACATCAAGCTTACCAAGCAGGGGAGCGACAGGGGAATCTATTGAACCTTCGTCGGGGGCTATTTCTGCCCCAGATGGAACTTTCGGAACCGAGGTAGGTGGCACCTTACGACATCGATGAGGGAGTATCCGGCGAGACCCTTTCTACTCATTTCAGAGGAGGCAAAATTACTTAATTCTAAGTATTGACATTCCATCCGACGTCCTCTATATTTCAGAAGCAGCCAGGGAGAGGTGAGGATAACGCTGAGCATCGAGACCACCATGAGGACGAAACAATTGCGAGCAACCTTAGATTCCTGCGAACTGCTGTACAACTACGCATTTTGGATGCTGGGAAGTGAGGAGGCTGCTTCTCGTCTGCTCGTCGAGGTTTATTCCCGGGTTACACGCCAATTGAGCCAAAATCTGACCACCCTTGAACTCCGGGTTAAACTTTTCCAGCTCATGAGAAGTTTGATCACGGCGAGACCCGCCGATCGTGCTCCCGGTGAGAGTGGCGAGCCGACGGTAACAAGCGAAACGCCACCAAATCCTGACGAACAGAAATATCCCGAAGGGATTCTCAAATTTTTAATCAAGATGCTTCCCGAGCATCTCAGTACCATACTGATACTATCCGATGTACTCGAGCTCACCTACGATCAGATTCGGGAACTCCTTCAGTGTACCGCCGAAACGGTAAGTGTGCATTTGCACGGGGCCCGTTTGATGCTCCGGACTGAATTAGTTCACTATGCTGAGGTGCACGGGATACTAACCGAGGGGAGCTCGTCGTCGGACGGGCAGCTCATGGAGTTAGGGTCTCAATTTGCCACAGAAAGGATATCTCATGGAAAACAGGGACCGTCATCTCTGGGGAATAATACTGGCGGGAGGTAATGGCAAACGACTTCAAGTATTCATCAGGTCGCTCTATTGCGACGACAGGCCAAAGCAGTACTGTACGTTCATCGGCACACGCTCGATGATAAGACACACGGTCGATCGTGCCGGGATGCTTATTCCCAGCGACCGGCTCATGGCCATTGTTAATCGTGATCATCTCAAGTTCGTCGAGGAGCAACTGGGCGATTTGCCGCCGGAGAACGTCATCGTTCAACCTTATTGCCGAGATACCGGTCCAGGAATTCTCCTTCCGTTGTTGCATGTCGCCCGTCGGGATCCGGAAGCTGTCGTCGTTTTGTTGCCGTCGGACCATTTTATTATCGACGAGGAGAAGTTCATGGGATGCGTCGGTCGTGCGTCCGAATTCGCCTTCAATAATCCCGAGTCCCCTGTGATTATTGGTGTTGACCCCGAGTATCCTGAAACCGAATACGGCTGGATTGAGCGAGGGACTGAGCTTCTTCGGGAGAGCGAGGCGACATTCCATCGTGTGGAGAGATTCTGGGAGAAACCTGACGAAAGCATCGCACGAATGTTGATGAATAGAAGATTCCTATGGAGTACCCTCATCCTCGTGGGACGGGCCGACACCCTGCTTGAATACTTTCAGATTTACACAACTGTCCTGTATAACTTCTTTCAGAAGATTAATTCAGGAATCGGCACTGCGAATGAGGAACGGATCGTCGAGAGTGTGTTCGCCTCCGTGCCCTCGGTGAATTTTTCCAGCGGTCTTCTGGAACGAATTCCGGAGCATTTATGCGTCATGAGGGCGGCGGGGGTCCGATGGAGCGATTGGGGCGATCCGTTGAGAATAGAACACGATATTACCCGCTTGGGGAAAGTCCTGCAGAAGGGTGCATATGCATAGGGAGCAATCCTGACCGGGCGACAAAACAAGAAAGGTGAGATCCGATGTGGCGGTCGACCGAGGAACAGGAGAGGCGCGAGAGACTCAGAATACTGTACGCGCAAGCGAAGCATCGCGGGAATGGATTGAGGAACTGGAGGTCGAGGGCTCCTTCAGGCTGAAATCACATTCCCGCGGTATCTCATTCTATGACGGGAGCCGTCTGTGAGCCGAAAACCGGTCATGGCGTGATGCCGCGGCCCTGAAGAATATTACAACCGGCAATTCGACCGGTCGGGGTTCTACGCCGTTGCTCTTCTCTCCTTCAGAACGTAGGTGGGCTCCTTCTTCTTCATAATCGTGTCCCTGGTGATGATGCACTTCGAAACCTGCCTGCCCGGAAGATGAAACATGACATCGAGCATGGTCTCTTCCATAATGGAGCGCAATGCGCGAGCGCCCGTGCCACGCTCGCTGGCTCTCCGCACGATCGCCTTCAGCGCGTTCGGTTCGAATTCGAGCTCCACTCCTTCCAGGCGGAAGAGTTTGAGATACTGCTTTACAATCGCATTCCTCGGCTCGACGAGAATGTTTAGCAGAGCTTTTTCATTCAGGGAATGCAATGGTGCCACGACGGGAAGCCTGCCGATGAACTCCGGGATCA
>DASYTP010000182.1:0-7742 GCA_036002145.1 Bacteroidota bacterium
CCTGACCTTGATCTGCATGAGTTCCGCCGCCATCACGATGAAATCCCCGGCGACTTCCAGATCCAACTCCTGCATGTAGTGGAGATATTCCAGGAACTCCTTCGTAATTTTTGAGATAGGAATGTCATAGATATCGAGCTCATCGCGCTTGATAAAGAAGAGGAGCAGGTCGAGGGGACCCTCGAATTCATTCAGTTTAACGCGGTAGGTCAAGGCAGAGCAAAGGGCAAAATGAAAAGTGCAAAGTCAAAAGTTAAAAGTGCAAAATTTCGGCGCAAAAAAATCAAAAACTTCTACCGTATGGTATGAAAATTTTGGATTAAATTCTAATAACCATCAAGGGTTCACGATGCATCCGAAGAAAAGCAGCATACCGGTCTTATTGTCTGCGATTGCACAGAGAAATGTTTTTCAAAACGAGCGTCCCATTAAAGACCAGATAACAATTAAAAAGTCAAAAAGTAAAAAGTCAAAAAAACAGCTATCAACAACGAACCGTCAACCGTCAACTACGAACTATCAACCACGAACTGTCAACCGTCAACCACGTGCGGGATCTCCGCTCCACTCCGACAATCCCCCCTCACCCCATCTTCATCGCTTCATGCACTTCGCTCATGGTCTGCTGTGCAACCGTTTTCGCCCTCGTTTCCCCATCTCCGAGAATATCTTTCACTTCCTGAGGATGAGATTCATAATGCGCACGTTTTTCCCTGAAGGGAGCCAGCGTCTCGATGATGTGATTCGCAACGTTCATTTTACAATCGACACAGCCGAGCGCGCCGCTGCGGCAGTCGCGATCTATCGCCGGCACTTCCTCCCGGTTGAACTTATTATGGTAGGTAAAGATCAGGCAGACCTCCGGCCGGCCCGGATCGCCCCGGCGCACCTTCAACGGATCGGTCACCGCAGTACGGACTTTTTTCTGGATCTCTGCCGGAGGGTCTGAAAGCAAGATCGTGTTGCCTGCCGATTTGCTCATCTTCATGTTTCCATCAAGCCCGGGAAGTCGCGCAAACTTTGTCAGCTTCGCTTCCGGTTCGGGGAAAACTGTTCCGTAAGTCGAGTTGAACTTCCGCGCTATCTCGCGTGTGATCTCCACGTGCGGCACCTGGTCCTCACCGACTGGCACTGCCTCGCCCTTGTACAACAGGATATCGGCAGCCTGAAGCACCGGATACCCGAGATGCCCATAGATAACGTTTTCGATATTCAGATCACGGACCTGCTCTTTCACGGTGGGATTGCGTTCGAGCCGCGCCGTGGTGATGAGCATCGAGAAAATGAGCTGGAGCTCGGTGTGTTCCTTGATTTGCGACTGTCGGAACATCGGACTCATTTTCGGATCTATCCCGGCGGCAAGCCAGTCGATGAGCATGTCGATGGAATTCTGATAGATCTCGGATGTATCGAGATTTGTAGTGAGGACGTGGTAGTCGGCGATGAGATGATAGTTCTGGTATTCGGATTGGAGCGCCACCCAGTTTTCGAGAGCTCCCACGAGATGACCGAGATGGAGTTTCCCGGTCGGCCGCATACCACTCAGGATACGTTTTTTCTTCTGCAATAGTGCGCAGCGAAAGGATTAATTTTACTTTTGAGTTTACCCGATTGAAACTGGGGAAATCCTAAATCCTAATATCTCCGCCAGACGCGGATCCGCCTCCGGCGGAGAAATCCGAAACAAAGCCGAAATACAAATGTCTAAAACTCCAAACCGTTTTACAATGACGGTTTGGAAAATTTGTTTTTAGGATTTAGATATTGTTTAGAATTTCGATATTCGGATTTCGAGCTTTCTCACTCCCCTCTCGCGGTCTTCCCTAATTCATAAAAAGATAGGGCTTCCAGCTGTCATCGATCGTGCCGACAAAATGGCGGATGAACGTCACATGGTTCGGCTTCATCGGGCGGCGAATCAATTTC
Organism: Bacteroidota bacterium; assembly: GCA_036002145.1. Classification (GTDB taxonomy): domain Bacteria; phylum Bacteroidota; class Ignavibacteria; order UBA10030; family SZUA-254; genus DASYTP01. The sequence continues at coordinate 1,927 of DASYTP010000182.1, forward strand.
ATCCGCGCCTCGTCCGGTGTACGGTCACCCTTCCTGTTGTTGCACTCGACACACGCCGTTACCAGGTTTTCCCATGAGTCTTCGCCCAATCTCGACTTCGGAAGCAGGTGATCGACGGTGAGGGAAACATCGGTCCGTGCGCAGAACTGGCAACGATGGCCGTCGCGGCGGAGGATGTTCTTTCGCGAGAGGATGATCTTTTTGTAGGGGATATGAATGTAGACACTCAGGCGCACGATGCTCGGGAACGGCATCGCCATGGAAACAGAATGAATCTGTCTGCCATTATGCGCTTCAATGAGTTCAGCTTTGCCAAGGAATAGGAGAATTACCGCCTTCTTAACGTTACAAACGCTCATCGGCTCGTAGTTCTGATTGAGGATGAGCACTTTGCTACTCAGCTTGCCATTTGATCGGGTTACGTGTTGAGAACTGAAGACTAAACCCCTCCTGTTCCATGCCTGTGCATATGATTGAATCAGTAATTGTAACGAAATATATGACTTTTTAGAATATTTGTCAAACCGGACTACTTTTTCGGAGTTTCGATGAAGGGGAGCGGTTTCCCGTCGAGATCGCAAAGAATCACCTCACCGAAATTTTGCGCGGCGATCCCGTCCTTGATTTTCGACAAGTCTCCCACCACCACCATCGCCATCTTCGACGCATCGAGGTACTGTTTGGCGACCCGGTTGACATCGTCGAGCGTCACAGATTCGATATTCTGAAGGTAGTTGTTGTAGTAGTTCTCGGGCAACGAGTACAGCACGATATTCTGCAATGAACCCGCGATCTGAACCGGCGTTTCAAACGAAAGAGCAAAATTCCCGGTAAGGCCTTTCTTAACGAACTCCAATTCATCCTTTGCAACGCCTTTCTCCCGCATGGCATTGATCTCATTGAGGAACTCGCGCATCGCGCTGTCACTTTTCTCGGTCACGATGCCGCCCTGGGCCGTGAACGGGCCGACGCCTTTGCGATACCCAAATCCCGATCTTGCGCCGTAGGTGTATCCATGTTTCTCGCGGAGATTGAGATTGATACGGCTGGAGAATTGACCACCGAGCACCCGATTCATCAGCTCGACGGGGAAGAAATCGGGAGTGCTTCGGGCAAGCGCCGGATAGCCGATGCGAACTTCAGATTGTGGAGCGCCCGGTTTGTCGACCAGGTACACCCGCATCTTGTCGGGGGCTTTGGGCTCCGGGATCGAGAATGCCGGCACACTGCCTTCCTGCCATCCGGAAAGCATTGGTTCCAGTTTGGAAGTAATGTCGTCCAGCCTCACGTCGCCGACGACAACCAATGTTGCGTTATTCGGCCGGTAGTACGTTTGATAGAATTTTTTCAGGTCGTCCGTTTTCATGGATTTGAGCGAGGCTTCGGACCCGCTGGGATTATTGCCGTACGGATGATTCGGTCCGTACAGAAGATACGAGTAGGCATTATTGGCGATCACCGGAGGCTGATCGCGCTGCTGCATCAATCCGGCAAGACGCGTCTTGCGGATACGCTCGAAATCCTTTTCCGGAAATGTTGGATTCACCAGCACGTCGGTAAAGATATCCAGCGCCTTCTCGAGATGCTTGGTCAGCGTCGAAAGCGTCATGGACGATCCATCAAGGCTCGAATTTGTCCCGAACGAAGCGCCGATGGAGACGATGCCTTCAGAGATTTGCAGCGCGTCCCGTTTCTTCGTCCCCTCATCGAGTAGATCGGCCGTCACGGACGCGATTCCGGGCTGGGTCACCGGATCATGGTCCGACCCGGCTTGAATGACAAGGTTAAATGCAGCGGTTGGAAGTTCATGGTGCTCGACGAGCAGGATCTTCAGCCCGTTCTTGAGAGTCGCCTTCTGAATTTGCGGAAGAGCCACCTTTGGCGCAGGCTTGCCGACGGGACGTTTTGTCCTATCGACGTCGTCTCCGGCACGTATCAGCGACGAGAAAAATGCAAGAGTCGATACCCCCAGGGCTACTGTTCTTATGATCGTATTCATACTCATCACTCACCTTTCTGTGCAGCAAGTTCAGGTTTGCCGAGCGGCACGACACTCAGCGACATGGAATGTTGTGTCAGATATTTCTTTGCAGCGGCAAGCACCTCCGCGGCAGTCATTCCCTTGTACAACTCCCATTGCTTGTTGATGTTGTTCGGGTCTCCCGTCTGACAATAGTAATTTGCCATCGAATTCGCTTTGAAGAAAACGGTCGCCGCCCTGTTGATGATCTGCGCTTCTATCGAAGTGAGGGCGAACTCGACTTCCTTGTCGGTAACGCCGTTCGCAAGCACGTCCGACATGATTGAATCGACAACCGATTTGATTTCGGCGAGGTTCCTGCCGGGCTTGGCCGTCACTGATATCTGGAACAGTCCTGCGATTTCCGAGGAGGGCGCCGAGGCGGAAGCCGTCTGCGCGATCTGGCGATCATACACGAGCGTTTTGAAGAGCCTTGAGCTTTTGCCGGAGCTGAGAATATCCGCGAGCACAGTCAACGCCGCGTCTTCACGCGTGAAATTGGCGGGACTGTGCCAGGTGAGGTATAATCGCGGGAGCTGGACTTTATCTTCAAACGTCTGCGAAAGGTCTTGAGAAATCGATACAGGCACCTGTTTCGGGCGCTCAAAATCCTGTCCACGCGGAATCGGTCCGAAGTACTTTTCAACCAGTTCTTTTACTTCCGACGGAGTGACATCGCCGGCGATGGAGAGGACGGCGTTATTCGGGGCATAGTACGTTCGGAAAAAGCCCTGAACGTCTTCCATCTTGGCCGCGCTCAGATCTTCCATGTAGCCGATGACGGGCCAGCTGTAAGGATGCGATTCAGGGTACATCGCCTTCGCAATCTTCTCGTCTGCGGTTCCGTACGGGACGTTATCGACCCCCTGGCGGCGTTCGTTTTTCACTACATCCCGCTGGTTATCGAGCTTCTCCTGCGTCATCGCGGGGAGGAGAAAACCCATGCGATCCGACTCGAGATACAACGCAAGCTCAAGATAATTGCTCGGGACAATTTCAAAATAGTTGGTGACATCCTCGTTGGTCGAGCCATTGATATTGGCACCGATTTCCTGAAGGAGCTTGAAATGTTCGTCGTCTGCAACGTGGGCAGATCCCTGGAACATCATGTGTTCGAAGAGGTGCGCGAAGCCCGTGCGCTTCGGCTTTTCATTCTTCGAGCCGACATGATACATGACTACGACCGCCGCGATGGGAGTAGAGTGGTCTTCGTGAATGAGCACGGTAAGGCCGTTTGGTAATTGATACTGTTCGAACTTGATGTTGATCTGTCCGAACGCGGGCAACAAAGCGAATATTCCCGCCGACAAAAATATCAGGCATCGTTTCATGGAGTATCCTTTCGATTGAAGTGTTCCCGGTCAGCGACCGGGATGGGGATTAGGATGCGAAGAAGTTAAGGAAATGAGGGGTGAGAAGCAAACCAGGGAGGGGGGGTGGAGGAATGGAGTATTGGAATAATGGAGTAATGGAATGATGGACGGATGGAGTGATGTTAGATGTTAGATGTTAGATGTTGTGAGCCGGCCCGAAGGGCTCCTTCGGAGAGGCTCATCCGCCTCTGGCGGAGATGCCCGGTCGAACGACCGATATGGCAAGGCAAAACTCTGTTCGGTCCGTGGTCGAGGAGATCTTAACCGAAATCCGTCGAAGACGAGACCTCGACTAAAGTCGGGTCGGGTCGTGCGGGTTGGATGTTGGTGTGTCGTGTTCGTCTTGGAAGGTGGAAAACTACGATGAGAAGACGGGAAGTGTCCGGCACGTCGGTCTTTCCGGTGTGTCACCGTACTACCGTAGGAACATACTAACGCGATCACCCGCTCTCATCCCCCCATCTCGTATATCGAATCCCGTATCCCGAATCTCCCCCCTCATCCTCCCCCCGCTATCAGGTGATACTATTTCATAAGAACCATTTTCCTGGTATCAATCAATGTCTGTCCGGCAGCTTGTACGGTCAGCCTGTACACGTATATCCCGCTGGTGAGCTCGCGGGCGTCAAATGTTCGTGCGTAGGCGCCCGGCTGAAGTTGCTCATCCACGAGTGTCGCGACTTCTCTCCCGAGCGCGTCAAACACCTTCAACCAGACATAGCTCTTCTCGGGAATATCAAATCTCAATTCTGTTGTCGGGTTAAATGGGTTCGGATAACTTTCGCTTAACCGGAAATCCAATCGTGCATTATCGGATCCGATAAGATCACTGCCGGACCCTGCGATCGACCTGAGGGTGAGAGGGACTCTTACGGTTCCACTTCTTTCGCTCGAGGTATTGCCGGAAGCGTCGGTTGCAATGTAGGTTACAGTGTAGATTCTGCCGCTCCCCGGCGCAGCGCGTTCCGCACGGAGGAAGAATGTATTGTCCGCTGTTCCGATTGCAGCCCCTTGTATGTCATTTGCCAGGTCGCCATCACCAAGGCCGTTATCCTGTTCGTTGCTCGTAACCGACAGAAGGACATAGCTCACTCCCGGACAATTATCCGATACACTCACTGTCGCGCTGATCTGTGCCAGCTGGTGATTCGGCGGCCAGAGCTGACTTGGCGTAAGCAATACGGAGAGTGTGGGCAGTTGCTGATCCAGGACCGTTACGTTAAACGAACAGCCGGTCGTATCGCCGAGCGGCGAAACGGATTCACACAATACCTGGGTTGTTCCCACGGAGAAAAATGAACCGGATGGCGGTGAGCAGGTTACGCTTCCGCATCTGCTCGTGGGGGTCTCGTAATCGACGAGCGCCCCGCAGGCGTTCGGGCCCGAATTCACCTGCACGTCGGATGGGCAGGCCAGCTCCTCCGTTTCGCCGGTCAATGTCATGACGTACCACCAATTCAGCACAAAGGGGACGACCGTGTCGTTGTTGACAAGCGAGCGGGCAGTCCAGCCTTGATGGAATGTTCCCTGGCATTCGGCGGGACTCTGGTGCTCGTAAAATTTCCACACGCGCGATGGACTTGGAGCGTTCACTGTTGAGTAGGTCCATGTGGTCGGTCCATCGTTAACGTGACAGCAGAATGGGCCCTTCACTTGCATCGTAATGAAGAAGGCATCGCCGCAGTTCATTAACTGAGGTTCCGGATCGCCCGAAATACTCATCGCGATAGAGTTCACTTCATTTGGATGAACGCGAACCGCGAGGCCCGGATAGGGCAGCCATATTCCATCCCCGATCGGCGGGAAAGATGGGGTGCTCCCGGGTAACGTGGAATGCCATGTTGGATCTGTAGCCAGCTCGATGAATGGCGAGATGCCTTGATCCAGATCGTACGTGCTCAGCCAGTACCCCCAGTTGACGCAACCCGGAGGTGGGTATGGAGGGATTCCTGGTCCTGTCTGAGTATTGATATTCGATCTCAGCATCTGGACATATATTGTAGAATCCAGTGCGCCCACGTCGGGCCCAGCCTGCCAGAAAATCGAATCGATGAATCCGGTAGCGGGAATAACAAACCACATTGCCACAACATCTTTGTGAAACGCTAGGAGGGTGCCGTCAACAGGGTTCAGGTCGGGCGGATAACCAAACCTGTCGGTCTGTGCGGAATTCGTCTGACTTTTCTCCCTCAACCTCTGTCCAGACGTCAGTTTTTCAACCGCCTCACGGGCGCTTTCTCCCTTCCTGAGGGGGATAACGTCGTTCGTAGGCGACACAAGAAATCGCTTCTGCCCTTCAGCCGTGGGAACAGCGAGGACAAGTGATAGTAACAGAATAAAGTATTTCATGTTTGGCTCCATACGTTAGTGAAAGATGGAATAATCTGATGCTCGATGCTCGATCCTTGATCCTCGATCCTCGA
>DASYTP010000183.1:0-3534 GCA_036002145.1 Bacteroidota bacterium
AGAACCGGACTTCATTTTTTTTCAGCCCGTGTTCTTCAAGCTGTTTGGGAATAATATGACGTTTTGCAATCTCCCGTTTATCGTATTCCAGATAGCCGGGAAGCTCGATGATTTCCATCCTATCCTGAAGCGGAATCGGAATATTATGGCGCACATTCGCCGTCGTTATGAACATCACCTGTGAAAGATCGTAATCGACGTCGAGATAATGGTCGTTGAATGAGTGGTTCTGTTCCGGGTCGAGCACTTCCAGCAGCGCCGACGACGGGTCGCCGCGGAAATCCATGCTCATCTTGTCGATCTCGTCCATGAGGATGATCGGATTAACGACCCCGGCGCGTTTCATCGACTGGATGATTTTCCCCGGCATCGAGCCGATGTAGGTGCGGCGATGACCGTGGATCTCAGCTTCGTCGCGGACGCCTCCAAGCGAGATGCGGACGAATTTCCGTTCGAGCGCGCGGGAGATGGATTTTCCAAGCGACGTCTTCCCGACGCCCGGCGGTCCCACGAAACAGAGAATCTGTCCACGCATTTCCTTCACGAGATTCAGGACGGCAATGTGTTCGAGGATCCGTTGTTTCGGTTTTTCGAGTCCGAAATGATCGGCGTTGAGAATCTCTTCCACATGTTTGATATTGAGGTTGTCCGTGGTGCGTTTGTACCAGGGAACGGCGACCAGCCAGTCGATGTAATTCCGTCCCACGCCGAACTCCGGCGCCTGGGGCGGGGTCTTGCGCAGCTTCGTGAATTCCTCCATTGTCCGTTCGAGGACTTCGGCAGGCATCTGCGCCGCCTCGATTTGCTCCTTCAGCTTTGCCAATTCCGGCGAGAGCACTTCATCCGAACCAAGTTCGTCCTGGAGAATGCGAATTTGTTCCTGGATAAGGAACTTCTTCTGAGATTTCTGGATGCTGTCATGAACCTTGAGATCGATATCCTTTTCTATGCGAAGCACGTCCAGCTCCGCGGTGAGCATCCGCGCGAGCTGATAGTACTGGTCCTTCAACGAGAAGACCTGGAGGAGCTTCTGCTTTACCTCGACGCTCTGCAAAATGCTTGCCGCCATCGTAAAAAGTTTCCGGTGCGGGTCGTTAATGGCTTCGACGGATGCGAGGACGTCTTTTGACAGGGCGCGGTTCAATTGGGTGTACTCCGCGAAAAGCGAAGAGACCTGCCGGATGAGTGCATCGATCTCGGGGGTGAGTGCATGGCCGGAAGATGACAGCTTGATCTGCGCTTCCAGGAACTCCGCGTTCCCGGCAAATGAAACGATCGACGCCTGTGTGACCCCTTCGGTCACGATCTTTATGAGGCCATTCGGAAGTTTCACCATCTGGATGATCTTCGCAACTGTGCCGTCATGAAAGATATCATCCTTGGTCGGATCTTCAAGCTCTGCGTTTTTCTGAGCCGTCAGGAAGATATACTTATGGTGTTCCACAGCGGATGTCACTGCCTTGAGGGATGATTCTCTGCCCAGTAAGACAGGCGACGTCATATACGGGAAAACCACGATATCGCGTAACGGGACGACGGGGAGAATGGTCGGAATATTCCCCTCAGGGTTGATTCGTTCTGCAGCGAGCTTTGTTCGGTCGTGGGCCATAGTATGAGATAGTGATAGAAAAGATACGAAGAAGGGGACAGGGATGCAACCGTCGTTGCATCAGATCAATATTTTCGTATATTTGTGAGCAATATTTCAGGAGAGCATGAGCGCATTGACGACAGACCTGTTCGCCGGGCAAATCGACCGGTTGTACAACGATTTTCACCTCCAAGATTTTCCTCAACGTCATTTTCCGCCCGACCAATTGCAGGCCGTGATTGAACGGCTCGCCTTGAATTCATCGGGTCTCCTGACGGTGAGCGATCTCGGTATGTCGTTTGAAGGAAGGGCCATTCGACTCATTTCTGGCGGCGGCGGCGCAACACCAGTTCTCCTCTGGTCGCAGATGCACGGGGATGAGTCGACAGCCACGGCGGCAATTATCGATATCCTCAATTATTTGATCCGTTCGCGTGGTGAAGAGGCTACGCAACGGCTGCTCGGTTCACTGACACTTCATTTTCTACCGATGCTGAATCCCGACGGTGCCGCCCGCGTTCAGCGTAGGACTGCCCAGGGTATCGACATGAACCGGGACGCGCTTGTCCTGGCAACTCCCGAAGCGCGAATCCTGAAAAAGCTGCAGCACGAGTTGAATCCCCGGTTTGGTTTTAACCTGCATGACCAGGAGCTGAGCACCGTCGGCGCCACGAAGGACCTTACCGCCATCGCGCTGCTTGCCCCGGCTTATGACGCCGGGAAATCAGACAATGAAGTGCGCCTGCGGGCGAAGCATGTGGCGTCAGTCTTTGCATCCACGATGGCGCAGTTCATCCCTGCGAAGACAGCCAGGTATGATGATACGTTCGAGCCGCGTGCATTCGGCGATAACTTCCAGAAGTGGGGCACGAGCACAGTGCTCGTGGAATCGGGTCATGCGACGAATGACCCCCGCAAAGATTTGATTCGAAAGCTGAATGTCGTGGGTATGCTCTCTTCCCTGTACTCGATTGCGACGGACGAATATAGGACATCGGATATCTCAGTCTTTGAAGACCTCCCATTCAATGGCAAGAAGGCATATGATGTAATCGTTCGGAATGTGACCATCGACTACGGTGAGGGAAGGACGGCGGAAATGGATATTGGCATCTCCTGTCAAGTCGACACTCACTCGGAGCAACCCCCGCGAATCGTCGATCTTGGTGATCTCAGTACGTTGACGGCACTCAAGATCATCGATGGTCGCAGCTCGAGAATTCCCACAGAGAGATTAATACTCGGCGAAGCAACTGACCTTAAGATGTTCGCTGCTACATGACGAGACCGGCGAGGGCTACGAGCGACAATACAATGACCAACCAGATCGCGAAAACAATCGAAATCGTCACAGTCGGGGACTTGCCGGAGAACTTCGAAAGCCCTATGCCGAGGATCGCAATGTGCCAGACACCAATGACTGAGAGATTACCGAATAATCGGTGCGAGAATCTCGAAGGGTCCAACGTCGGGTAGAACAGGAGGCCACCGCCTGGATTGGCGTAGATGGAATCGAGAAGGTGCATCAAAACAAGTTTCAGGATGGAATCAACAACACTGATAACCATTGCGAGTCCGTACAATTCCAGGTATTTCCCAAAACCGAGAGAGGCACTCAACATCACCCTTCCGACAATGAAAAGGACAAAAGCCCCGATCACTAATTCCAGGGGGGACTTAACGGCGCTCGTGAGCACCAGTCGTATTATCGAAGTCTCCTGGGATTCTTCCTTTATTTCCCGTTCTTCACGATGCTCCTGGGTCATCCAGCCTTTTTCGACCATCTTGTCGTAGACTTTGCTCTGTGCCTCCCGCATTTGTTGCTTGAAAGAAGGATTCGTATCGGTGACGTAACTGCTGAGAAGTGAGACGACGATTGCCAGGAGGAGAGGGAGTAGCCAGGAGGTTTTCTGCGCAGGTGTCGCGGCGACTTCGGCGAAGAG
>DASYTP010000184.1:0-4228 GCA_036002145.1 Bacteroidota bacterium
TCGATGTGCGGACCGTCGATCAGCCACTGGGAACCGGCGAGCGGTACACCGTTTCCGATCTTGCATTCGGACTCGGTTACGGTCGCCGGATCTCGGATAAGTTTGCGGTCGGGCTGCAGGTCTCATACCTCAGCGAGACGATCTGGCATAGTTCGATGACGGCATTCGCGATGAACGTGGGGACGCTGTACCGGATTTCCGAAGACGGTTTCCATATCGGAGCGAGCATTTCGAACTTCGGAACGCGCGCAAAGTTCGACGGCACGGATTTGCGCGTGCTCTACGACCAGGATCCCTCCGTGTCCGGCGACAACGGTAATCTTCCTGCTGAGTTGTTCACAGACGATTTTCCACTGCCGATTCTCTTCCGTGTCGGGCTCGGGATGCCCGTGACGGTTAACGAAAAAAATCAGGTTCATCTGGCTGTCGATGCGTTTCACCCAAGCGACAATACCGAAAGCATCAGCACGGGGGCAGAGTGGACATACGACAACACGCTGTTTATCCGCGGCGGCTATCAAAATATCTTCCTCAATGATTCCGAAGTCGGGCTGACACTCGGTGCGGGCTTGCGCTACATGCTGGATGCGTACGCGGTGAACTTCGATTACGCCTGGGCGGATCACGGACGGATCAAGGAAACGCACCGCATCACGCTTGGAATCTCATTCTGACGCCCTGATGTTCCGGATGAGGGGAAACTGACGTGAATCTCTTCAAGACGAAATTCGGATATTTCACGGCGGACGGAAAAGAATACGTTGTCACGACGCCGCGAACTCCCAGACCCTGGATCAACGTCATCAGTAACGGGGATTATGGTGTAGCCTTTTCGCAGTCGGGCAGCGGCTACAGCTGGCGAACACATGCACAGCTTAATCGCCTGACCCGATGGGAACAAGACCTCATCAAGGATGAATGGGGAAAGTTCATTTATTTACGAGATGAAAAAGGGAGGGTCTGGTCGGCGGGCTGGAAACCTGTATGCGCAGAACCGGACTCTTATAAATGCCGCCACGGAATCGGCTACTCCATTATCGAATCTTCAAACCATGGCATCGCGACAGAACTTCTGGTGTTCATTCCCCCTGATGAGCCGCTTGAGATCTGGCGTCTGACGATACTGAACGAGAGTCGACGGCGCCGCAAAATCGACCTTTTCACCTACTTCGAGTGGGGTCTCGGTCAGGCGCCCGACTGGCATCGCGAATTCCACAAATCATTTATCGAAACAGAATACGATCCGGCAACCTATGCTCTTCTTGCCACGAAACGTTTGTGGGAGGTCCCGGGAGATCGAGGTCATTGGAACGCCGATTGGCCTTACGTGGCGTTTCATTCGTCGAGCATCAAACCGGTGTCGTTTGATTCAGATAAGGAGACGTTTCTCGGAATGTACGGCTCGTTACGTTTGCCACTTGCTGTGACTGAGGCAAGATTACGTAAGCGATCCGGTAACGGGCTCGATGCAATCGGGAGTCTTCATTCGACCATCACGCTCGCACCGAAGAAATCGAAGACGATCGTCTACACCCTCGGCGCCGCGGATTCCCGGGCTCAAGCCTCTCACTATGCTCTCCGGTACAGGCAGCTCAAGAACGTCGAAGCGACCCTGGAAGATGTGCGTCATCGCTGGTCGAACGTTCTCGATACCCTGAAGGTTGAGACGCCCGACAATGGAATGAACATCATGCTCAACACGTGGCTGAAGTACCAGGCGATTACCGGGAGAATATGGGGTCGTTCGGCATATTATCAAACGGGCGGCGCATACGGTTTCCGCGATCAGCTGCAGGATAGCCAGATCTGGCTCGTCATCGATCCCGATCGGACGCTTCAGCAAATTCGATTGCATTCGCGTCATCAGTTTGTGGATGGATCCGTCTATCACTGGTGGCACCCGGTATCGGAGCTCGGCCTGCGGAACCAGGTCTCCGACAATTTACTATGGCTGCCGTTCGTCGTGCACAACTATTTACAGGAGACGGGAAATGTTTCTTCGCTGGATATCACCGAAGCGTTTGTCGACGATCCGGAGGGCGCGACGATCTACGATCACTGCGTCAGGGCGATAGACTTCTCGCTCCGGCGGTTCAGCGAACGCGGGCTTCCGCTAATCGGCGGCGGCGATTGGAACGACGGACTCAGCGCCGTCGGTCTGGGAATGAAAGGGGAATCGGTGTGGCTTGCACATTTCCTCCATCGTATTCTCGTGGACTTTGTGGCGATTGCACTGCGCCGGAACGACGGGCAGAGGGCGGATTCTTACACGACACGCGCACGTTCGCTTTGCGAGGTGATCAATCAGGTTGCATGGGATGGAGAGTGGTACTACGGTGCAACAAAAGATTCCGGTGAAAAACTCGGCAGCAAGGAAAACACTGAGGGAACAGTCTGGCTTAATCCACAAACGTGGGCGGTCATCGGCGGGGTAGCTGACCCGGAGAGAGCCGGGCAGGTGATGGATGTCGTGGAGAAAAAACTCGAAACCGACATCGGTACACTGCTGCTTCGTCCTGCATATAGCACTCCCGACAAATACGTCGGTTATCTCACGCGCTACAGTCCCGGCATGCGGGAGAATGGCGGAGTCTACACCCATGCGGCGACGTGGGCAGTCATCGCCGCCGCCCAGCTCGGTCGCGGAGAAACCGCGTACCGCATCTTTTCCAAACTCAACCCTGTCGCGAGAGCCAAGGACCCGATACGATACACCGCGGAACCGTACGTTACCGCCGGTAATATTGAAGGCCCTGATTCACAGTTCTACGGCAGAGGTGGCTGGACCTGGTACACCGGTTCCGCTGCATGGTTATTCCGCGCCGGGCTCGAATGGATTCTGGGAGTGCGACCGACGTACGATGGGTTGGTCTTCGACCCGTGCATCCCCCGCAAGTGGAAACATTTCACGGTCCGGCGGACGTTTCGCGGCGCTGCGTACGATATTACTGTGGAAAATGCCGACCAGGTTGAAACCGGGGTGAGGGAATTATGGGTGGACAAACAACTTCACTCCCAATCACGGGGATCCCGGGAAAAGATTGCGCCGGTGTTCCCGGCCGGGACTCAGCACGAAGTTCGCGTCGTGATGGGAAAGACCAAATGAACATCCGGCTGAGGGATACTAGTGTCGTGTTTCGTGCTTCTCCCGAAGGGATTCCTTCGGAAGGATTTTGCCGGGGGCTAACCAAATACTTATTCAACTTATTTGTGAAACACGACAATAGCAAGCTGTCGAAAATGTCGTCGCGTGCGTATCGAATTCAACTTGTTCGATCTCTTCTTCTCTCGGCAATTGTTCTCTCTGTCTCTAATGTCCTGGTCGCCCAGATTACCACCGATCAACTGTTGGATACCTTGCAACATGCTGCATTTGATTTCTTCTGGAATGAAGCGAACCCATCCAACGGATTGATTAAAGACCGGAGCGCGTCGGGAGCTCCGTGCAGTATTGCCTCGGTGGGATTCGGCTTGACCGCCATCTGTATTGGCGTCGACCACGGCTGGGTTGCGCGTGAGTCTGCACGCGACCGGGTACTTACCACCCTGAACACCTTCTGGACCGGCCCGCAGGGAGGCAATGAAAGCGGCTACACCGGCAATTACGGATTGTACTACCATTTTCTGGACATGTCCACGTCGACCAGGACGTGGGACAGTGAACTTTCCACCATTGATACCGGGCTGCTGCTTGCGGGAATTGTATTCGCCCGCCAGTACTTCGACGGATCCGACTCGCTCGAAACGCAGGTCCGTGCGCTTGCCGATTCGATCTACCGCCGGATGAACTGGAATCTCATGCGAAACGGCAACCAGGGCATTCTCATGGGGTGGAAGCCGGGCACAGGATTTGCAGGTTATGGACAATGGATCGGTTACAACGAAGCCATGATCATGTACATCCTCGCTTACGGCTCCCCCACACATCCGATCACGGACCAATACGGTTGGCAGGCATGGACCAGCGGATATGCGTGGCAAACGCAGTACGGCTATTCGTACGTGAATTTTCCTCCACTGTTCGGTCATCAATATTCGCACTGCTGGATCGACTTCAGAAACATCGCCGATGCGTACATGCGTAACCGTGGAATCGACTACTTCGAGAATTCACGCCGTGCAACCTACGCCCAGCGTGCGTATGCCATCGCGAACCCCCTCGGCCACACCGGCTACAGCGACAGCTTGTGGGGGATTACCGCCTCGGATGGTCCGGAGGGCTATAACG
>DASYTP010000185.1:0-25918 GCA_036002145.1 Bacteroidota bacterium
GTTGAGAATCAGCCGGGAACTCCACGACGAGATCGGTCAGACCCTTACGGCAATCCACATAAACCTGGAGCTGATAAAACGCGACATCCCTCCACCCCAAGCGGAACTTCTTTCACGACTCGATGAAAGCCAGAGCCTGGCAAGCGACGTTACCCGCCGCATCCGGCGCGTTATCCGGGAGTTGCGCCCCGTCGACATCGTTGATCATGGACTTATCCCTTCTCTCACGAAATACATTGCTGAATTCGAAGCGAGAAGCGGAATACGAATTATCTTTCGATACGACCCGCTGGAGGAAGATCTCAGTCTGAATGAGAAGGTTACAATTTACCGGATCATACAAGAGTCTTTGACGAACATTGCCCGGCATTCCGGAGCGAACGAAGCGAAGATCTCGCTTCTTGAAAGAGAAAACATGTGCATGAACAATGGTGCCGGTGAAGCTGATTTCATAACCAGTCTGGAAATAACCGATAATGGCCGCGGGATTGAGGCAACCGGCTCGAAGGTGCCGGGAACCCGTGCCACTACGGAAACCCCGGACGCTCACGCTGAGGGAGAGGAATGGAAAGAATCCGGGGGCATCGGCCTCACAGGAATTCGGGAACGCGTAAAGTTACTGTCCGGAACGTTTCAAATTTCTTCAAGCCCACAACACGGGACACGAATCTCAGTGACACTACCAAGGAGAGAAGCATGAAAAAAAAGGAATCGAGGGGCAACCCTCTTCGCGGCAGCTCACTTCCATACCGAAGCCCCGATCCTGAACGTGCGCCGATCCGGGTACTTCTGGTGGATGACCATGCGGTCGTCAGGGAAGGATTTAAACTTCTTCTCGAGCGGGAGCCGGGAATTACCGTGGTCGGTGAAGCCAAAACGGGCGAAGAAGGAGTCAGGCTTGCTGCGACATTTCTGCCTGACGTTATCCTCATGGATATTGCTATGCCGGATCTCAACGGGCTTCGATCGGCGCATGCAATTCTGAGCCGCCTTCCAGGGATGAAGATCATCATCCTCAGCATGTCCGACAATGACGAATTCATTTGGCATTCACTCCAGATCGGAGTCCAGGGCTATCTTCTGAAAGAGAATGCTTCACAGGAGGTCATCAAAGCGGTCAAGGAAGTCGTCTTGAACGACAATTCCTATTATGCCCCGGCAATTCAGAAGAAGATCGTCAGCTTTCAGAAACACCGCGTCGTAAACCTCGCTGATCATCAACGTCGCGCCGATGCCGCGCTGACTCCGAGGGAACTTGAAGTCCTGCAATTCGTAGCCGAAGGGAAAACCAATCCCGAAATTGCAAAGCTCCTTCTCGTCAGTATCAAAACGGTGGCGAAACACCGACAGCAGATCATGGACAAAATCGGCATCCATGACGCGACAGGGCTCACACGCTATGCCATTTCGAAAGGAATAATCAGAGTGTAGTAAATGCCTTGCTTCTCTCTGGAATTTTGCTAAATTGAAGGACGAACTCCTCCGTTTATCAGCCACATTCTCCAACACAATCGATGATTCTTTCGGACAGCCAGATCCTCGCTGAAATGCGGAGGGGAGCAATAGTCATTTCACCGTTCAGCAACAAATATCTCGGCTCCAACAGCTACGACGTTCATCTCGGTGCATGGCTCGCAATGTACAGGGACGAAATCCTCGATGCAAAGGTTCACAACAAGGTTCACCATTTCCGCATCCCCGTCGAGGGAATGATCCTCGTGCCGAGCAAACTCTACCTCGGCGTCACCAGGGAATACACCGAGACGCACCGTCACGTCCCGTTCCTCGAAGGCAAGAGCAGCATCGGCAGGCTCGGCATCGATATCCACGCGACCGCAGGCAAGGGGGACATCGGATTTTGCAATACGTGGACTCTCGAGATATCTGTTCGCCAGCCCGTGCGTATCTATGCCGGCATGCCCATCGGGCAGCTTATTTACTTCGTTGTCGATGGTGAGGTGGCAAATCCGTACAATAAGAAAAAGACGGCAAAGTATAATAAACGGACGGTGAAACCGGTGGAGTCGATGATGTGGAAGAATTTCATGTAAGTAGAGCAGTAGGTCAGTCGGTAGTAGGTAGTAGGTAGTAGGTAGTAAGTTAGTATAGTAGTACAACGTAGTTGAGTATTAGGAACTTTTTGAAGGAACAATAGAATGAATATTCGAATGTCAACACGAATCGTCTCCAGGATCCTCGCGCATTGCTCGTTGCTCGTTGCTCTGAGCTCGGTTCTCATCGCCGCTCCGGAGCGGCCCCTGGAACTGGAGGATATGTTCCGCATCAAGCGGGTGAGCGATCCCCAGATTTCTCCCGATGGGAGGTGGGTGACATATGTCGTCACAATTCCCGATAAAGCCGCGAACCGGACGAACAGCGACGTGTGGATAATTCCCTCGTGCTGCAGCGGGCCGAAACAGTTCGCGAATTCCCCCAGGCACGACCGCCATCCACGCTGGTCACCCGACGGAAAATGGATCGCCTTCGAATCGAACCGCGGCGGGTCGTACCAGATCTACGTGCAGAATATCGAGGGGGGTGAGGCGAGACAACTCACCAGCATTTCGACGGAAGCCAGCCAGGCTATCTGGTCGCCGGATGGAAAGAACATTGCCTTCGTCTCCGCAGTCTTTCCGGAGTTTTCGGAGAAGCCGTACAGCGAGAGCGACGCACTGAATAAAAAGAAGCAGGACGAGCGCGACAACAGCAAGGTGAAAGCGCGCATCATGACAAAACTTCTCTATCGTCACTGGGATAGCTGGGTCGATGACAAGCGCCAGCATCTGTTCGTGATGCCGGTTGAAGGCGGCGACCCGAGAGACGTTACCCCCGGCGATCGCGATGCCGTGCCGACGTCCTCGACGTTCTCTGCCGGCGATGATTTCGATTTCTCTCCCGATGGGAGCGAGCTTGCCTACACTGCAACTCCGGTTCCGTCGCACGAAGAATCGTGGAGCACGAACCACGATATTTACACCGTCAATCTCAGCACCGGCGAGAAGAAGCAAATCACGTCAAACCTGGCCGCAGACGCGTCGCCGCATTATTCGCCGGACGGCTCCTTCATCGCCTATCGCGCCCAATCCCGCCCGGGGTTCTAAGCGGACCGGTGTAAATTGATGGTGTACGACCGGAAAACAGGAACGACCCGGAGCCTGACAGAGAACTTCGATTCAAATGTTGAATCGATCTTGAGGTCGAATGACAGTAAGAAATTATTCTTCGATGCAGAAGAGAAAGGGAATAAGCCTCTCTGGTCAGTCACAATTAAAGGCAACGATGTAAAGAAAATTGTCGATGATGCGGTCAACGGCGATGTCAGTATGTCTTCGAATGGAACAACGCTGGCATTCACCCGCCAAACTTTCACGCGCCCCGTAGAAATCCAGCTGTCATCTTCAGACGGCTCGAATTTGAAAGAGCTTACGCACATGAATGACACGCTGTTTTCCCAGCTCAGGTTCACGAAGCCGGAGCCCACGTGGTTCACGGGTGCAAACAATACACAAGTGCAAATGTGGATCGTCAAACCGCCGAAGTTTGATCCGGCAAAGAAATATCCGCTCGTCTTCTGGGCGCACGGGGGACCACAGACTGCGTTTCTCAACTCGTGGTCGTACCGGTGGAATTCTCAGCTCTGGGCCGCGCAGGGATATGTCGTCACGCTTACGAATCCTCGCGGAAGCACCGGGTTCGGACAACAGTTCACCGACGAGATCAGCAAGGACTGGGGGGGAAAGGTCTATGAGGATCTCATGAAAGGGCTCGACTTCATTGAAACAATGCCGTACATCGACACGAACCACATGGCCGCGGCGGGGGCCTCCTTCGGCGGATACATGATGAACTGGTTCGAAGGACACACGGACAAATTCAAAACGATCGTCTGCCACGACGGCGTGTACAACTTCACAAGTATGTACGGTGTAACCGAGGAGACATGGTTCGACGAGTGGGAACACGGCATCCCGTGGGAGAATCCCG
Organism: Bacteroidota bacterium; assembly: GCA_036002145.1. GTDB lineage: Bacteria > Bacteroidota > Ignavibacteria > UBA10030 > SZUA-254 > DASYTP01. The sequence continues at coordinate 3,985 of DASYTP010000185.1, forward strand.
AGGGAGAAAAATTCTCGCCCCACCTGTACGCAAAGAATTTCAAGACTCCGATGCTCATCATCCACAGCGAACTCGACTACCGCGTGCCGATCGGCGAAGGGCAACAGCTCTTCACAACGCTCCAGCGCAAAGGAATCCCTTCCAAGTGGCTTTATTTCCCGGACGAAGGACACTGGATCCTCAAGCCCGCCAACAGCGAGCTGTGGCACAAGACGGTGTTCGAGTGGCTGGAGAGTTACTTGAAACCTGAGACGGGGGTGAAGAGCGGGCTGAATTGAGGCTGTTATTAGTTAATTGTTATTGGTTATTTGTTACTTTACCAACAACCAGTCCACTACGAACTACGAACAGTCAACTACTAACTAATAACTATGCACAACCCCGCTGTTTCCTGTGTTCTCGTGCTCCTGATCGGGGCCGGGTGCACGTCGACCTCCAGGGTAACTCAATCAGAACTGGAGCCAAACGGGGACCGGGACATTACCGTGTATACTAACGATGGAAGGATTATCGGATTCAAGTCGGGGGAATACAGGATCATCGATGAAAACTTCGGCTCGATCCAGGGAAAGGGAAAGCTCTATACCGACGACAACAAGAAAAAGTTTAAGGAGTTCGAAGGATCGGTGGCATTTGCTGAAATACAAAAGATCTCAGAAAGCCATACCACCGCTTTGGGATACGCAGGCGTAGTCGCCGGAGCGACAATCATTTTGATCCTTATCGGATTGTCCCAGATAAAGATCGGCCATCTTTAAGGGAGGTGCGGGGATGTTGGTTATTGGTTATTTGTTAATGGTTAATTGAGAAGTTAAAAGTCAAAAAATACGCCCCAGTAGCAATACGTACGTTCGACCCGTCCGGTGGACAACTATTAACTACAAACTGTCAACTACGAACTAATTCATGACTTTCCTCCAAAAACTCAACCACATTCAGCGTAAGAACGACTCGCTGCTCTGCATCGGGCTCGACACGGATGTTTCGAGGATTCCGGAGTCGCTGTTCAAGTGGGAAGATCCTCAGTACGAGTTTAACCGTCGCATCATCGATGCGACGAAAGATATCGTCTGCGCCTACAAGATGAATATTGCATTCTACGAATCCGTGGGCGAGCACGGCTGGTATACCGTGCACCATACGCTGGCGCGGATCCCGGAGGAGATCGTAACCATCGGCGACGGTAAGCGGGGCGATATCGCGAATTCGGCAGAGCACCAGGCGCATTTACTCTGCGCGGATTGGGAGTTCGCAGCGACGACGGTCAGCCCCTACATGGGAAAGGATTCCGTCGAGCCCTTCATGAAGCGCAAGGATCAATGCGCATTCGTTCTCGCGGTGACTTCGAACAAAGGCTCGAAGGATTTTCAGCAGCTCCGGGCAAACGGCAAACCGATGTATGAGCACGTTGTCAACGCTGCGAAGAGGTGGAACACGAAGAAAAACGTCGGTCTCGTTGTCGGCGCCACAAAACCGGCGCAGTTGAAACGCATCCGCTCCCTTGCACCTGCGATGCCGATTCTGATTCCGGGCGCGGGGGCCCAGCGGGGGGATCTCGAGGCGTCTGTCCGCTATGGCTGCGATAAGCATGGCGGACTTGCCATCATCAATGTCGGCAGAAGTATCATATACGCATCAGAGGGAGACGATTTCGCGGAGCAGGCACGAGCGGCTGCGATACGGTACAGGGAGCAGATCAACAAATACCGCGGGAAGTATTTTAAGTAAGTGTTAGAATTTGAAATTTGTCCCGCTTCTGGATTCCGCCACACAGCGGGATTCTTGAAAGCGGAATTTAGGATTTAGATATTAGAATTTAGGATTTCTTCAGCCACCCCGTGGCGAGTTAAATAACACCCCATCCTGAGGAGGAACACCAACCACACTAGAGTTAGAAGGGAGGCAGTATGTCACAACGCAAACCGAGGCACATCCCCGAGCGTTTTCTACGACAACTCTGGAAACACCAGCAGTTCCGCACAACGGAGCTCGCAACAACCGACGGTAGGCCGATCCGGGTTCTTTCGCCGGGCCGTCTCAACCGCGACGGAGGCCCGGATTTTATCGATGCGGCCATCCGCATCGGCGGCATCGTCTATCGCGGAGACGTGGAGTTGCATCAGCGGGCGGAGGAGTGGGCGAACCATCTGCATCAGCATGACCGGAAGTATAACGCGGTGATCCTTCATGTCGTTCTCAATTCTCCCAAATCGGCCGGACCACCGACGACCGCGAGTCGCCGCCCACTTCCCGTCCTTGAGCTCAGCCGGTTTCTGAATCCATCGTTTCACGAAACATGGCGAAGCATGATCCGGAACGAGCGGGAGGAGCGCACGACAACCATCAAATGTCGCTCGGTCAATGATGCTGTCGACGCGGCGATAATCAGGCGATGGCTCGGCAAGCTCGCCGTCGAGCGCATCGAATTGAAGATCCGGCGCTTCGAGGAACGGTTGAAGGAGCTCGCCGAAGACCGGAAACTTCTTGTACAGGAGCCTCCTCCGAAGTACGATGAAATCCCGTTCGGCCTTAATCCCGATGAACTTCCGCCGCCCGTCCGGAACTATTCCCCGCACGATTTCGCAAAGGGATGGCTGTGGGAAGAGCTCATTTACGAAGGAGCGATGGAATCACTGGGTTATTCAAAAAACCAGCAGCCGTTTCTTCGGATCGCGCGGAGCCTGACGCTCTCATATCTCAAGGAGATCCTCGAACACCGCACATCAAAAACAGAATTAAGCCTTTCCCTGGAAGCCCTGCTTTTTCACGTGAGCGGACTACTTCCCTTCCAGAAAGATGCCTCCGACTCAGAAAGCAGGGCCCGACTCCGGCTTCTACGGCACGAGTGGAAGCAGCTCAAGACGCTGTATCGCCGGGAATTTCTGGCCCATGCCGACTGGCAGTTCTTCCGTCTTCGACCGGAAAATTTTCCCACCGTACGACTTGCCGGCGCCGCGCAGCTGATCGCGAAGTTCCAGGAAGAGAACGTGTTCAAGTCGATCGTCACAATCGTGAAGAACACCGAACTCACAATGAAGAGGAAGTTCAGAGCATTGGAAGAACTTTTTATCGTTCCAGCCGGCCCCTTCTGGTCGCATCACGTCCGTTTCGAAGAACCTTCCACGAGCGATGCGAAAACACTGATCGGCAAACATCGTGCCGACGATATCATCCTGAATACCGTCGTCCCGGTTTCCCTCCTCTACGCGAGGATCTTTAAAGACAAGGAGGTGCGGCAGGGGACGCTGAGGCTCTTCGACGAATGCCCGGGCCTGGCCGAAAATGCGATCACGCGCACAATCGGTTCACAACTCATCAAACGAAAATTCGACTTGGGCTCGGCAATGTTGCAGCAGGGAGCGATCCAGCTTTTCAAGTCGTACTGCACGCCGGAGCGATGCATGGAGTGTGCGGTGGGGAGGATTGTCTTCCGGCCGTTGCCCGCGTGAATGAGATTTGAGAGTGCAGAAGACTCTTGACAAATCAGTCAGGACTGTTCGAAAGCATCCCTCTGCCGACCTCTTTTGTGTTTTCCCCTTCGCAAGGGGAAAAGTTGTGGCGCAGTTCATGCGGCACTTTCGTTCGTGATGCTCATTCCGTAGAGTTGCAACCAAGTCAAAACAGCCCCACCATGCGAAGAAGGGGATCATAGGGGACGTGGCCTGATCCTGTCAGGAGAAATGCCCCATAGAAACATGATGAAACTGAGCCCGGGCGATCAAAAATACCTCTTTACCCGCATGGGATTTTTTCATATATTAGTTACCAACATTCATCAATTCTTTCGAAAACAACGTGTCACGATCTCAACGCTGTATCGGAATATTAGGGGGCGGCCAATTGGCACGCATGTCGGCCATGGCGGCATACCGTCTCGGGTTCGAGGTGGCAATACTTGACAAGGAGCAGTATTCGCCGGCAGGTCAATTGACCCGTCACGAATTCATAGGGTCCGTCGATGACGATGACCTTCTCAAGAGATTTTCAGACGCCTGTCACGTCATCACGCTCGAAAACGAATTCGTCGACTACCGCCGGCTCGAGTTCCTGGAAAAACTCGGGAAGAAAGTCCATCCTGGATCCAGGACGATTGCACTTATACAGGATAAACTCCTTCAGAAAAATGCGCTCAGGAAAAAAGGAATCCCCGTTGCCGATTTCCTGGAAGTGAAAACCGCAAGCAACCTTCTCAAGATCATCCGCAAGCTCAGCATCCCGTTTGTGCTCAAATCGCGAAAAATGGGATACGACGGTTATGGCAACGCGCTTGTCTCGAACAAACAGGAATTCGACAAGGCCTATGAAGCGCTGACCTCCCGCCATGCGCATCTCTTTGCAGAACAGTTTATCGACTTCCAGATGGAGTTGGCGGTGATGGTTGCACGAACGAGCAAGGAAACGCGCGTCTATCCCGTCGTGCAAACACTTCAGCGAGGGCATATCTGTCATACGGTCATCGCACCTGCCCACATCGAGAAGAAGGTCACCGTCGACGCCCAGGAGATTGCGGTGGAATGCGTCAAGGCAGTGCATGGGATCGGGCTCTTTGGCATCGAGATGTTTCTGACAAGGAACAACAGGATCCTCGTCAACGAGATGGCGCCACGGCCCCATAATTCCGGACATTACTCGATCGAGGGCTGTACCACCTCACAATTCGAAAATCATATCAGATCGGTAATGCAATTCCCTCTCGGATCGACCGATATGGTGAAATCCTACGCAGTGATGGTCAACCTCCTCGGCTCGAAGGACCCTTCCCCGGGGATGAAAAAATACACCACCGCATTACGACATCACGAAGCTCATCTTCATATCTACGGGAAACATGAGTCGCGCGTGGGGAGGAAAATGGGACACGTCACAATCCTCGGGCACAATCCTCAACAGCTCCTCAAGCAGGCGAAGAAGATCGAGTCGACTATCTCCCTTTAATTCATGAGAATCAGGAACGCGGTCGTCGGCATCATCATGGGAAGCGATTCCGACCTGTCGACGATGCAGGAAGCTGCGCGTGTGTGCGATGAATTCGGCGTCCCTTACGAAATGAGAATCGTCTCGGCGCATCGCACGCCGAAGTTTATGGCGCGATATGCCGAATCTGCTTACAAACGCGGCATCAAGGTCATCATCGCCGGCGCCGGAGGCGCAGCGCATTTGCCGGGTATGACGGCATCGCATTCACCTCTCCCGGTGATCGGCGTGCCAATCAAGACCAAATCTCTGGATGGATTGGATTCTCTCCTCTCAATCGCCCAGATGCCCGCCGGCGTTCCGGTTGCAACGGTCGCCATCGGCAGCGGGAAGAATGCCGGCTTGCTGGCCGTGGAAATCCTGGCAACAAGCGATAAACTACTCTTGAAAAAGATGATTGCCTATAAGAAGAAGATTGCGGCAGAGTCGAGGAAGAAGAACAAGGGTCTGAGGTGAAGGCCTACTGGTTAGGTGTTGCAGAGTTATATTTACTAACTTCTAAGGCCGCTCCTACGGAGATATGCGAATTCTCGAACAATTTGATTACTATAAACAGGTCGTCCCTCCGGGACTTAATCAACTTACTTTTGAGACGCTACAGTACTACCGTGTCTCCGTAATTCCCTTCATAAGTCCCGTAGGGACGACCTGATTGTAGTTTAAAAAAATTTCCAAACTGCGAAAAGCTCCATCGGAGCGGTCTGTGGACTCAGTTTGTCAGCGAAAATCCTTTGAGTCGGCTTTCTCCAACTGCTCAAAGTACTTCCTGATCAGCTCCTCGTAGTCCTTCGAATACTTCCCCTCACGCGCTTTCAGCATTTCCTCACGAAGTTTGTTCTTCCCTTCCTGGGTGGCAAGGTCGATTTCCGTGGGGCTCAAGCGCTGGTAGTTCTTGCCCGATTCTGCCTTACGGCGCTGCTCGTAATCCCGCTCCCGCGTCGAGCGTGATGCATCGAGTAACCGCGAAAGGATCCGATCCTGTTTTTGGATCGTCTCGGGGTTGACTTCTCCCTGATTAAGGTCGCCGACAATTTCCTGCATCTCGTGTTCGATGCGGTCGAGATCGCCGAGGAGTTTGCTGAATTCTCCGGAGTTCTTGGCTTCCTGGGATAATTCCTGCAACGATTTCTGCACCGACGATTGCTGGTTTGCGAGACGCTGATAGGCCGCCTGTTGATCTGCGGTCAACCCTTGTCCTTGTCCCTGTCCGGCACCCATTCCCATCGCCTGTTGGGTTCCGCTGTTTATGCCCGATTGCTGACCCGCCATTTGTCCGAGCCGGCCGAGCAAACCCGACATCCCCATGCCGCCCTGACCGCCCTGCCCCATTGCATCCAGCGCGCCCTGCATCATCGATGCCGCCTGGTTGAGCGAACCCATAGCCTCCGATTGCTTCTGCGAAGTCCCTCCGGGGTTCCGCGCTTCCATGTTCTTCATCGCGTCGTCCATCTGCTTCATCGCGTCGCCAATCTCCTTGCTCATCTCGGGAGAAACTGCGAAGGTCTTCTGGGCAAGTTCCGACATCGCATTTGCGACGTTCTTGAGGTCGTTCATGACGTCGTTCTGTCCCTCTGCGTTCTCACGGAACCGTTGTGCATTGGGATCGAGGTTCTTCGAGTCGTTCTTCAACGACTCTTCATTTTTCGACAGCTCGATCACATTCTGCAGCTGCTTGCGCATCTCGTTGGCAATCTGCTTCGTCTGATTCTCCTGAAGCTGCTTCTGGACGTCCATCATCTCCTGCTCGAGCTCGCTCAAATCCTGTTGGGATTCTTCCTGTTGCTGCTCCGCGGATTGCATGTCCCCGCTCTGCATTTGTTTGGATGCCTTGTCCATCTTCTGGCCGGTCTGCTTCTTCTGCATCGATTGCTGTGCCTTTGCCATCTGCTCCGCGGGCATCTCTTTCGGGAACTCTTCCATTTTCTTCGTCAGGTCCGAAACCTGCTTCTCCAGATCGCCCATCTGCTTCTGTAGATCCTGTTGCTGCTTCGCAAGCTCGTCCCGTTTCTGCTGATCGGAAGAGCTCGATTTCGACGTCTGTTGCTTCAATGCCTCCTGTTGTTTCTTCATTTCATCCGTGCGTTTAATCACTTCGTCAAGCTTCTGCTCGACCGCAATGCGCTTGAGGAGCTCGATCGTCCGTTCGAGGTTTTTCCGGAATTGATCCTCCGACGCCTTCATCTGCTCCATCGCGCGCTGCATTTCATCGGGAGTAAGCTGCTTCATCGATTCCTGCAGTTTCTTGAGCGCCTTTTGAAGCTCGGGTGATTTCAACTCTTCCATGAGTTTTTGTAGGTCCTGATATTTTTGCATCGTCTCCGGCGAGAGGAGCTTGTTGTCAGCCATCTTCTTGACCGCCTCATCCAGCTTCATGGCGCTCTCTTCCAGGCTCTTCTTCATTGCTTCATACTTTTGAAGCATCTGCTCGGCTTTCTTCTGCTGCTGCCAGTCCATTTTATCCCGATTCTTCTGCATCTCCCGGTGCAACGATTCGACGTCCTTCTTCAACTGCTGGGCTTCCTTGGCGACATTCTCCATCGATTCCATCGTTTGCTGCTGCGACTGCGAAACATCCGAGAAAACTTCTTCAAGCGAAGGGAGACGGATCAGATACGTTTCGCTTCTCCCGGATTTCGGCCCGCTGATGACGTCGTTGTCGAAGACTTCGATGTAATAAGCGACCGCATCTTCAGGAACGAGATGCATCGGCCCCAGATCCCATTTGTGAAAGACGTCCAGGGTACCCTGGCTGAATCCGGGAAGAGGAATGTCGGTGAAGGAGAATTCTTCCGAAGGCTGCTCATACCGGGACTGGGCAAGCCGGTAGGCCAACCGGAGCTTCGAGAAACCGAAATCATCCTTGATCTGAAAATGAAGATTAATTATCATCTCTTCCGTCAGGTCGATGTTCTTTCCCGGGACGAGAACTTCCACCGTGGGGAACTCATCCAGTAACTGCCTGATGGTGTAGTCTACCGGATCGAGGTTTGACAACCCGTTCTTATCTTTGAGCGCGAGATGATACGTCGCGTTTTTCTTCACGGTAAACACTGCGTCTCCCTCAGCTCCCGAAGTTGTCAAGGGAAGCACGGTCTTGTCGCCGTACTCCACCGCGGCGGATGAAAGTTCTTTGCTTGCAAGAAGGCGAAGATGAACTTTCGAGCCGGGGTATGCGGTGACATCGCCGGCATTCTCATCGAGCGTTTTTTCGGGAATGCGCGTATAGGGGGGGGACGTCACCTTCAGCTGAAGTGACCGGATCAGTGGACGGTCGAGAACGTTAATGAGGAACTTATCGCTCCTGATGTCATTCGCGGCGGCGAAATATTCGGTCGTCGCCTTGATGTTGGAAATTTCCGTTTGAAACGATCCGGCACTATTCTGCTTGAGCGCGACTGCGTCGAAATCGAGCTGTCCCTGCTGCCGGGTGAAGATCGAAAGCTGCTCTACCGGGGAGCCCTCCGTCCGAACCGTAATCGGAACATTCTGTCCGCGGACGGCGTCGATATTCCCGGGCTCGACGATAAGTTGAATCGGCACCGGCGCGGCAAACGTGGTTCCAAAATTCACGATCCGGTAGAGTGAGCCGTAAAACCCGAGCGGAGGAACAACAAACACCAGGATGAATGCTGCGGCTGCGTAGGTGACGATTTTTCTCATCCTTCGCACACGGGCATTACTCACCGCCTCGGCGAAATTCAGGGGCTGAAGGTTTTCATAGAGGTCGCTGAAGGATGCGTCGATCAGGGAGAGAGAATAATGCTGCTGAAGGCGTTCGCGTTCCTCATACATTTGCAGTGCATCGATCAGGCGATCGCGTATATGAGGGAAATGCCCGCCCACGCGCGACGCCAGCGCGTGGTTATCTTCGGATTTCAACACTCCCATACTATAGAGAAGCGGGCGAACGACAAACCAGCCTCCTGCAGCCGCGATGGAGGCGGCCGAAACGCTGAAAAGAATTGTGCGCCCGAAGGTACCGAGCGAGAATATTCCTTCAAGAATAGATGCGAGCAAAACCACAACGAAGAGGATCAGCAGCGTAGCAAGCGTGCCGTACGCCAATGAAAGCCAATTCTGTTTCGCTCTGACGTCCCCTAACCTGCGAAGGATGTCGGTATACAATTTCGAAGTCTGTTCATTCGTCATCATAATTCCCTGCCTCAATTATCTTTAATCCGTCCCGCGCTCCACGCGGGATTTTCGCTCCGCTCTAACAATCCGCAATCGACAATCCGCAATTCGCAATTCGCAATGTCACCCGCCTTTTTCGGGGGCAGCCTTAGTGTGTTAACGCCCAAACAACAATATTTGTTCCGAATTGAAGCGCTTCCTGGCGTTTCTCGGGGGAGTCGCCGTGAACCTCAGGGTCATTCCACGCGTCGCTTGGATTCGACTCGTATGTATAATAGAGAACGAGCCGGCCGTTATGGAACAAGCCGAAGCCCTGGGGAGGTTTGCCGTCATGCTCGTGCGACTTCGGCGGACCCTTGGAAAAGTCAAACTGGCAATGGTAAAGGCCGAAGCTGTACGGGAGCTCGACAAACTCCTGTTCGGGAAAGATCTTCTTGACCTCGCGCCGAAATGCCTTATCCATGCCATAGTCGTCGTCCGCGTAGATGAAGCCTCCGTTCTCAAGATACGTTCGCAGCCGTTTCACCTCCGAATCGGTGAACGACATATTCCCATGCCCCGTGAGAAAGATAAACGGATACGTAAAGAACTTATCGCTCGAGACTTCGACGAATTCGTACACGGGATCGACGTCGACAAGCGTATTCTGGCGGACGAATTTCAACAGGTTCACTTCCTCCTGTGGATCATTATACCAATCGCCGCCGCCTGCATACTTGAGCCGTGCGATTTTGAAGGAGCTTTTAACGTTCGAGGTTTGTGGAAACGATTCGGAAATGAAAAGAATCGAAAGAGATGAAAGCAGGAGTAATGCGAATTTCATACTAGAAGGTATTAAATAGAGGGAAGAGATGCAAGCGTATTGCGGTTATTCTGAAGATTTGATAGATTGCGTGTTATTGAGAGAGAAGTGCAACGGGAACCCACTCATGGAACACTCTAAATCCCTTCGACTACCTTCGGTGGTCATCTTCATTTGCTTGATGGGGGGAACCGGGCTTGGGCAGTCGATCGACATTACAGTTCCACTGTGGTTCACAGATACAGAAAGCACTGGCTGGAATCCTGACACACTGTTTTTTGGTGTAAATGCCGCAGCCACCTATTGTCTTGATGATTCGCTTGGAGAGTTTTCCTTTGTTAATGAATGCGGTGGCAGTGTACATTTTGAATGCTCTCAATTCCTGAATCCGCACATCGGAGGTGACTCTTGCCTTATTTTTCCTGTGTGGACGGACTTGCGAGCTTCTACGACATCCGTGCAAATCGACACGTTTAGAGTCGTGTTTTCCGGCAGGTATCCCGTTGTCGTTCACTGGTCATCAAATATGAAGTCATACCCAATCCGTTCAATCCTGCGACAACGATTGAATATGACTTGCCTGTGCTGAGCAAGGTATCGCTCAATATTTACAGTGTGCTTGGACAGCAGCTAATGATACTTGTAGATGAAAGGCAGGGGGCAGGACATAAAAATGCCACTTTCGACTCAAGCACACTCTCGTCGGGTGTGTACTTCTATCGCCTCTACGCTCAACCACTCGATGGAAAAGCAGGAACATATTCCGACATCAAGAAGATGCTCTTAGTCAGGTAAAGGTTGAGCAGTTTATCGAGTGAGCACCTGTCGCCCGGGGCGCCATCTGCGATCTGGCGCCATGTCGGAGATGGCGCTTCGAGCGACAGCGCTCTGCGCCAGATCGAGCACCAATCTTGAAATTTTCCCAATAATTGGTTATACTTGAGCATCCAAAAGCGAAAAACACTTCTATAATACACGCAATCGAAAGGATTTCTACAAAATGAGAGTTGCACGCAGGGTGCATGTCACCCTTTTGTTGTCTTTAGCCGTCTTCGGCTGTTCACCAAAGGCCTCCGATACAATCGTCGTCGAAGTCGGCCCCACGAAGGTTACGATGAACGAATACGAGAACTTCTACACCCGCAACAGCGGCGGGTGGGATGCGGCCCGCCAAAGCTCGATGGAAGAACGCGAACGCTTTCTGGATCTGCTGACGAATTACAAGCTTAAGCTCCAGGATGCCTACGACAAAAATCTCATCAACGACACAGACATCGTGCGTGAGCTGCGGGAATATCGCACAAGCCTCGCTTCAACCTACATCCTCGACCGTGAGCTGACCGAGCCGGGAGTCAAGCTCTTGTATCAACGCCGACAGGAATATGTGCGGCCCCAGCATATCCTGGTCTCGCTGAAGCCGGACGCTTCACTCCAGGACACGCTCGAAGCGTATAAGAAAGCGATGGACATTATCCGGCGCGCGACGTCGGGAGAGAACTTCGATTCTCTCGCCGTTCAACTGTCGGAGGATGCATCTTCCAAGTCGAATCGCGGCGACCTGTATTTCATCACGACGGGCACGCTGGTGAAGCCGTTCGAAGACGCCATGTACGCCATTCCGAAGGGACAGATCGGCTCAATCCCTGCGCGCTCTACGTTCGGTTATCATGTCATCAAGATCCTCGATCGCGAACCGGCGCGGCTGTTAAAGGCGCGTCATATCATGGCGCGATTCCAATCGACCACCCCGGACGCCGATGATACTGCCAAGGCGATGGAGCGGATCAAGGGGTTCCTGGACAGTTTGAAGAAAGGATGGAATCTCGGCAAGCTTGCGACAAAACTTTCAGAAGATCCCGGCAGCGCCCCCCAGGGGGGCGACCTCGGATGGTTTGAGCGGCGCAGATGGGTGCAGCCATTCGACGAAGCAGTATTCGCTTTGCAAGTGGGCCAGACTTCCGGCATTGTCCGTACACCGTACGGCTACCACATCATCTTCATCGACAGCGCGAAGTCCCTGGCGCCGTTTGTGGAAATGAAAGAGGAGCTCAAGAAGATGTACCAGCAACACCGGTACAACGACGATTTTGCAGACTATGTTGCGAACCTGAAGAAAGAAACTCACTATGAGTTCGACGAAGGAACGTTTAGCAGCCTCATCGCTCACCTCGATTCGACTCAGAACGTCGGCGACAGCGCGTGGGATGCGAGCGTGCCTCAGGACGTTCGTGGGCTTCCCCTGATGAAGATCAACGGGAAATCTACCTCTCTCGACACAATATTGATTGCACTGAACAAGCGCCCCGAGTTTCGCAACACTTCCTTGAGAAAACAGGAGCTTCGACCACGCATCGATCGCATAGCTGAATCGCTCCTGCTCGAAGCGAAATCCGGTGATCTTGAAAAAAAGTATCCGGAGTTTGGCTCGCTCATGAGGGAATATGACGATGGCGTCGTACTCTACAAGGCGGAGCAGATGGAAGTGTGGAGCAAGAACACTGTTTCCGATACGGCATTGAAGGCATACTACGAACAGAACAAGAGTAAATTCATGTCGATCGAGCAGGTGAACGTCGGCGAGATCTATCTCGACTCAGACACCACCGCGGCAAAACTGTACGATTCGTTAACCCGTGGCGGCGCCGATTTCGCGGCGCTTGCGACAGAATACAACCAGGATCCCGACCTCAAGGCCAAAGGCGGAGAACGCGGGTTACAGGCAATCGACACCGACGAGATTACGAAGATGTCGGCAACTCTCAAGGAGGGGGAGGTTACCGAACCGACCGAGCTCGAGAGCGGCGGTTATGTCATTGTTAAGTTGTTGGTGAGGAACCCGGGCCGCCAGAAAACGTTTGAGGAATCCGGCGCGGAAGTTTCGAATGCCTATCAGGACAGCCAGTCGAAGCTTCTCGAACAGCAATGGCTGGAACGAATCAAACAAAAATATCCCGTGAAGCAATACAGAGAGCGGCTTAAAGATGCGTTTGCGGGGCCGCGCCCAACACGGTAGTCGATCCTCGGACGACTCATATTCGCGGTACCGCGGTTAATTCCTGTTCTGCGGTCTCCGAACAATGAAATATCGTATTGTAGCGATAACCGGGATCGTAACTCTTCTCATGACCGGTTCGTGCCGGGAAGAGCACCGGGGAACGATCATCGCCCGGGTCGCTGATGCCGAGCTCACCCTTGAGGAAGCCAATGAGCACATCGACACGACGCAAGGTCCACGAGATCGGCAGCTTGCTGCATACGTTACGTCGTGGATCGATGCCGAGCTCATCCACCAGGAAGCCAAACTCACGAAGATTGACCAATCGGCGGCGCTGGATCGCCGCCTTCGCGATCTGAAACGTCAGTTCGTTAACCAGGAATACCTTGACCGATACCTTTACGCTGACTCTGCAGTCATCACGGAACAATCCGTGCGCGAGTATTATGATGCTCATCATTCGGAATTCTTTGCGCGCGAGGACCTGGTCATGCTCCGCCTTGCGGTTCTCGGAAGCCGCGAAATGGCGAGCACCTTTATCTCCCGCCTCGTCAGGAACGCCGACTGGGATGCCGCCGTCGGCGACAGCGCGCTACGCTCGAGCATCATCGCGCTTCCTCCACCCAAGTACTATTCCCGGCACACGCTGTTCCCGCCAGAGCTCTGGAAGATCGCAATGACATTAGACGCGAACGAGACCTCGTTTCCCGTAAAAATTGCGGCAGGCTACGCCGTCCTCCAGCCTCTCTCGATCGTACGGGAAGGAAAGCCCGCACCATTCGACCTGGCATGGGAAGAGGTTGGCCAGCGAATGATCGTCGAAAACCGGCGCAAGAAATATGAGGAGCTTCTCGGAACCCTTCGCAAACGATATCGTGTTGAACTATTCACAGGTGCCATACGACAATCCGACACTTTACGATCAGACACGCATGAATAAGCGCAGCTTTCTTGCTGTTCCCGTCATATTCTTGCTCTGCCTTCCCAGCGACCTGGCAATTTCTCAACAGACTGTCCTTGATCGGGTCGTCGCCGTCGTGGGTAGGGAATGTATTCTACTCTCGGATTTGAGCGACCAGACCAGTTTTTATGCCTTAAACAATCGTATCGACCCTGCGACGCCCGGACTTCGCGAACAGGTGCTCCAGGCGATGATCGACGACAAGTTGATTCTTGCCCGCGCCCAGGAAGATACGACCATCAATATCCGGGAAGAGGATGTCACCAGCCAGCTCGATGCGCTTATCGCCCAACGCATCCAGCAGGTCGGTTCGGAAAAGAAACTGGAAGAGCTCTACGGAATGCCGATCTCGAAAATGAAGCGTGAGTTCCGTGAAGAAACACGCAAGAGACTGATGGAGCAAGCCCTGCAGCAAGGCAAGTTCTCCGACGTGACAGTCAGCCGTCGGGAGGTAGAGGAGTTTTATACGATGTACAGGGACAGCCTGCCTGTCGTCCCCGAGGAACTGGAGCTTTACCATATCTTCAAGCTGCCAAAAATCAGCGATGCGGCGCGCGCTGCAACAATGTCAAAGGCTCAACGCATGCTCGATTCGATCAAAGCGGGGGCTGATTTTGGCGACATCGCCCGGAGATACTCGGAGGATAAGGGGACGGCCCCGTTCGGCGGTGACCTGGGATTCGCACGTCGCGGACAATTTCTCAAGGAGTTTGAGGAAGCGGTTTTTTCGTTGAAGGAAAACCAGCTTGCCAACATTGTCGAGACACCGCTCGGACTCCACATCATGCAGCTCGTCGAGCGACGGGGAGAGTCCGTTCATGCACGGCATATTCTTTTCCGGATCGAACGCACCCCTGCCGATGAAGATTCCACCAAAGTGATTCTTCGGGCACTGAAAGACAGCGCGCTCCACGGCGAAAACTTTTCAGAGCTTGCGAAACGTCACTCTGAAGACAAAGAATCGGGCCCGCTGGGAGGATTGCTGGGGAGATTCTCAATCACGCAGTTCGATAAATCGTTGCTGGAAACTGTGAAAAACTTGAAAGAGGGCGACATCAGCGATCCGGTTGAAGTCACGTACGGAATATCGAAGGGATATCACGTCGTTTACCTCAAGAAGCGAATTCCCGAACATGCGATCAACCTGGCGGACGATTGGAAACGGCTTGAAACACTTGCAACCAATTTCAAACGAAACAGAGAGTACCAGGAGTGGCTGAAGCAGCTCCGCACGGAAATATATTGGGACATAAGACTCTAACCTGGATTGCGGATTGTTGAAGCGGAGCGAACATCCCGCGTGGAACGCGGGATGGATTTTCCGATCCGCCCCAAGCGGATCAAGACCTCGTCCTAAAGGACGGGTGGATTTCATGAACAAAACAACTCTAAGTAAGAGCAGCCACCAATAACGAGGAGACGGCATACTAATATGACGATCAAAGAAATGAATGATGTCGAAGCTGTTCAAACAATGAAAGCAAGTTTTGAGTCCATTAGGAAAGAGATTGGCAAAGTCATTATCGGCCAGGAGCATATTATAGAGCAGCTTCTCATCTCGCTGCTCGCCAGGGGCCACTGCCTGCTCATCGGAGTACCCGGCCTGGCGAAGACATTGTTGATCAAGACCCTTGCCGAGGTTATGGACCTGGAATTCAGCAGGATTCAGTTTACGCCCGACCTCATGCCTGCAGACATCACGGGAACGGAAATTCTGGAAGACAACCGCGCGACCGGCACGAAGTCATTTAAGTTCATCAAAGGTCCCGTCTTTGCCAACATTCTGCTTGCCGACGAGATCAACCGGACCCCCCCGAAGACCCAGTCGGCGCTACTCGAATCGATGCAGGAACATCACGTTACTGCGGCAGGGCAAAAATACGTGTTGGAGGAGCCCTTCTTCGTGCTCGCGACGCAGAATCCCATCGAGCAGGAGGGGACGTACCCGCTCCCCGAAGCCCAGCTCGACCGGTTCATGTTCAACCTGTGGCTTGACTACCCTTCGGAGAAGGAGGAGCTCGAGATCGTCAAATCGACAACCAGTATGTACTCGCCAAAACTGACTCACATCCTTGGCAAGGAGGAAATCCTTTTCTTCCAGGAACTGGTGCGAAGAGTCCCCGTTGCCGACAACGTCATTCAATTTGCCGTGAGCCTCGTTACGCGGACACGCCCGAAATCGGGAGTGGCGCCGCAGTTCATCAAAGATTGGATAAGCTGGGGAGCCGGTCCGCGCGCCTCGCAGTACTTGATCCTCGGAGCAAAGACGCGCGCGATCCTCGAAGGCAGACATTCCCCGGATATCGAGGACGTTCGCAGCGTGGTGGGTCCCGTCCTGCGCCACCGTATCGTAACGAACTTCAACGCTGAAGCCGACGGCGTCACGCCAATCCAGGTCGTCGAAAAGCTCCTGGAGAACGATTGATCCGGTTACCAGTCAACACGAAGAAGAAGTGCCTCCTCGTCCCGGTACTCACGCTTCTGTTTTGTGGACCGGTTTCGTTTGCGCAATCGCCGGGAAAATACTGGGTGTATTTTCGCGATAAAGGTCCATCGTTACCGCTCAGTGGGCCGCTGTCGAAAAACTCTACCGCATATTCCAGGGGATTGGAATACGTGACACCTCGTGCGCTTGCGCGGAGAGCGAAGGTATTGCCGCCGGATGCAGTTCTCGATGCCCGCGACCTGCCGCTGTATGAACCATATCTTCATGAGCTCGAGGAGCTGGGGGCAATGCATCAACGCCGCAGCCGCTGGCTGAACGCAGCAAGTTTCCTTTTGACGCCGGGGCAGGCCGGTGCGATTTCGCAGCTCCCCTTCGTAAGGAAGGTAACTCCGGTTGTCATCTTCCGCGGAAGAGATAACGAGGAGAAAATTTTTCAACCGGTGAGAACTTTCTCCAAGACTGGATCATTCGATTACGGTCCATCGACTGCGCAAGCAGAAGCAATTAATGTTCCGCCATTACACGAGCTCGGCATTACCGGCCATAACGTGATCATCGGGATGCTCGATACGGGATTCCGATGGCGGGCGCACGAGTCGTTACAATCCCGCGCCGTTATCGCCGAGCATGATTTTATTCAGGATGACGACACCACGGCAAATCAAGCGGGCGACTCACAGACCCAGGACCAGCACGGAACGTTGACGATGTCGACCATCGGAGGATATATGCCGGGGCAACTCATAGGACCCGCATTCAATGCAAGTTTTGTGCTCGCGAAAACTGAATATGTCCCTACGGAAACTATGATCGAAGAAGACAACTGGGCAAATGCCATCGAATGGATGGAGGGGCTGGGGGTGGATGTCGCGAGCAGCTCGCTCGGGTACAACAATTTCGATCCGCAAACATCCGAGCCGACTGATTATCGGTGGATTGACGGTGACTTCGATGGAAGAACTTCAGTGACGGCCAGGGCTGCAGCACGCGCTGCGGAGTTGGGAGTTGTCGTCAGCGACGCAATGGGAAATGAGGGAAACGGCGACGGCGTCATCGGGACGATGCTCACACCTGCGGATGCAGACAGTATCATCTCGGTCGGCGCGGTAAGCTTTTCACGGGAGCTTGCGGTTTTTAGCTCGACCGGCCCAACCAATGATGGGCGCATCAAACCAGACGTTGTTGCACCTGGTGTCAGTGTATACTGCGCTTCGACAGGAGGGTTTAGTTCCTACTTTAACACTAGCGGCACCTCACTCGCTACTCCACTGACGGGCGGCTCCGCCGCATTGCTCTTATCGGCACGACCCGAGCTCACCCCTGTCCAGGTGCGTGACGCGCTCCGCAACACCGCGGCGCCAATCACCGACAGCCTGTTCTTCCCGGCCAGCCCAAACAATTTCACGGGGTGGGGGCATGTCAATGCCTTCGACGCCGCCCTCTCGTTCGGACCCATCTTCAGCGACGAGCCATCGATAAGCGTAACGGACTCTTCAAGCACTGTGAGCATCTGGCTCGCATCGAAATCTGGAATCAAGCAAACCGCCGTTCTCTTTCATTACGCGATCGGCAGCAGCGGCTTCTTCGACTCGATACCGATGGCGCAGGATTGTTCGATGTTCTTCGCAACGTCGGGACGTTACAGGATCGTGATCCCTCCCCAGCCCCAGGGAACGCTGATTCGTTTTTACATCAGCGCAACCGACAGCGCAGCGCTCTCGTATCAGAGCCCTGCACCGATCACCGGTAATTCCTGGCATTTGAATTACGGCACGACCGATGTTGATCTGGGGGTTCTCCTGCCTGAGGGGTACGCCCTACTGCAAAATTATCCGAATCCATTCAATCCGGAAACAAGAATCACCTACGATTTGCCCCGCAAGGAACACGTGCGGATTCAGGTAATCAACGTGCTTGGAAATGTGATTGCCACACTCGTCGATGAAGTTCAGGAAGCCTGCAATGCGAAGTCCCGACCGCCCGTAATCTTCAATGGAAATAACCTCCCGAGCGGCGTATACTTCTATCGCATTACGACATCCTCCTTCTCGTCGACGAAAAAAATGATCCTCGTCCGATAGTATCGAATGATCGGCGAACTCTCCCTCTCGTTAAGCGGCAGCCTGTTCCTATTTTTGCTTTTCCTCGTCGTTCTGGTCGGACTCGCAGTTCTGTTCTATCGATTCACACTGCCTCCTCTTCCATTCGGAAGAAAATATGTTCTCTCGGTTCTTCGTGCCCTTGCATTGGCGCTCCTCCTGCTGATTTTCTTCGAGCCGAATATTCGGCTCAGCCGCCACGACCGTCAGGAGCCGGTTATCGCCGTTCTCATCGACGACTCGCAAAGCATGACTATCAAGGATGCTTCGGGCGATCGTGCCGAACAGCTGCGGTCGCTTCTCAGCACGAATATAATTCGCGGATTACCCGGCGGCACGGTCGTGAAATATTATCCTTTCTCTTCCAGGCTCAGAACGGCGGGCCCCTTTGCTCCGGAATCGCTGAGATTCGAGGGGGAAGTGACAAATCTCTCCGAGGCGTTCTCCGGCCTGAAATCCCTTCTTCCGAAGGAGAATATCCAGGAAGCCGTGCTCATCTCCGACGGCAACTACACGGCGGGCAAGAACCCTCTGTACGATGCCGAAGCGCTGGGAATCCCGGTTTCGACCATCGGGATCGGCGACACGACCGAACAAAAAGACGTCCTCATAGAAAAGCTCGGCACGAATAATCTTGCATATACGGAGACGCGTGTACCCGTCGACGTCACGGTACGCAGCTCGGGCTACGATGGGGATCGGGTCGAGGTCATTCTCAGCGATGGTGCGGAAGTCCTGGACCGCGCAACGATAACTCTCCGCCAAAACGTCCGACGCTATACCGCCAACATGCACGTCGTACTCAAAGAGGAGGGGACGAAGAAACTTACGGTTGGCGTCTCGAAGCTCCCCGGGGAACTGACGGAACGGAACAACATCCGCTCCTTCTTCATTACCGTTCTGAAAAGTAAACTGAACGTGCTGCTGCTCGCGGGAAGTCCAAATCCCGATGTCGCCGCCGTACGGCAGGCGCTCCTTGAAGACAAGCACATCAATGTCCAATCCCTGGTTCAGAAAAGTGTGAACCAGTTCTACGAAGGAGCATTTTCAAAAACGGCAGTCGACAGCGCCGACTGTCTGGTGCTGATTGGATTTCCATCCGCGGCATCGACCAAGGAAACCATACAGCAGCTCGCCAACAGCATCGCCCAGGGGAAAAAACCGTTTCTGTTTATCAACAGCAAGTCGATTGACTACAACAAGCTGCAGCTCCTTGAATCGCTTCTCCCGTTTTCGTGGTCGGGCGCCGGCCCGTCGGAGGGTCTGGTTGGACTTGCCGTGACGGATCGTTACAAGTATCACTCGCTCATCGAATTTGAGGGAAGGATCTCTGCGACGAATTGGCAGCAGCTCCCTCCCATCTATAAATCACAGACAACGTTCCGTAGCAAACCCGAATCGGAGGTGTTAGCCTCCGTCGTGATTCAGAGTATCGGCACCGGCGAGCCGCTCCTGCTCCTGCGCAATATCAACCGGCAAAAGTCGTGCGGTATCACGGGCCATGGCATCTGGCGATGGCGGTTGCTCGCCCAGGGCACCACGGAAACAGAGGCATTCCTCCCGCTGTTCATCACGAACACCATCCGCTGGTTAACAACGAAGGAAGACAATAAACGCGTGCGAATCGTCCCGGTGAAGGAAACATTCACAACGACGGAAGGGGTGGAATTCAGCGGGCAGGTGTACGATGATCTTCTCCGCCCTGTCGATGACGCAGAAGTGATCGTGCGACTGGAGCACGGAAATGAAAAATACCAGCTCGCAATGAATGCTCTCGGCAACGGAATGTACGAAGGCGCCATCGATGGCGTGCCGGAGGCAGACTATACCTACACCGCCGTCGCAACGAGCAAGGGAAATCTTATCGGTGAAGACAGGGGAAAGCTCTCCGTCGGCCAGGTGAATGTTGAATTTCTTGAAACGAGAATGAATAAGGCATTGCTGGAACAGATCGCCTTCCGCACGTCGGGTACATACCGCGATGCCGCTGATGCCAATGCAATCTCCGGCGACCTCTCCTCAAGGAAACAATTTGAATCCAGGGACGTGACTACCGCAAGCGAGATCGAGCTGTGGAATTGGAAATATCTCGCCGCCGCGGTCGTGCTCCTTTTTTCCGTCGAGTGGTTCCTACGAAAAAGAAGCGGAATGCTTTGACGGATAACGCACCGGGCGACCATCTTGCGACAATCTGCCCGATGCGTATCTCAAAGGAGGTTCACGTTAGGATCCGTCATTAGTCCATGATTTTTCTGAGAAAAGCGGGTTTCTCCGTGTCCACCACATCCGCCTCGGTCTTTACCTGCTCCCGCTCCTCCGACTTGTAGGGGTTCAACGAAATATCAATTCCCTTCCGCATGAAAGCCGGTTCATCGAGCTTCTGGAGATCATGGAGCCCGGCAGGTATTCGATCGATCACCTTGGCAGTCTGTCTGGCAATACGGACGCCGCCCAGGCCCTTCTTATTGAACCCGGTGGCTATCACCGTTACGATCATCTCATCACCCAGATTTTCATCGATGACGGCGCCCAGGATGACGTTAGCTTCCTCGCCTGCCGCTTCATGGATAACGCTCACGGCTTCGTCCACTTCGACGAGCGACATGGTGGGTCCACCGGTAACATTCACAAGCACGCCCTGTGCGCCCGAGATGGAAACGCCTTCTAGCAACGGACTCGAGATTGCCGCATGAGCCGCCTCGATGGCCCGGTTCTCACCGCTGGCGACGCCGGAACCCATCAATGCATCTCCCATCTCGCGCATGATCGTGCGGACGTCTGCGAAGTCGACGTTGATCAACCCCGGAACGGTAATCAACTCTGAAATTCCCCGGGTGGCGTTGTACAACACCTCGTTCGCCTTATCGAATGCCTCCTGCAACGGGGTGTTGCGCTCGACAATCGATAAGAGTTTTTGATTCGGTATCATGATGAGCGTATCGACATGCTTCTTCATCTCCTCGATGCCTGCCTCGGCCTGTCCCATGCGCTTTTTTCCCTCGCACGTGAATGGCTTCGTCACGATGCCGACGACCAGTGCGCCGATACTTTTCGCAATATTAGCGACAACCGGTCCCCCTCCCGTGCCTGTCCCTCCGCCCATACCGGCAGTAATGAAAACCATATCGCTGCCCGCAATCGATCGCGCGATCTCATCGCGGTCTTCCTCCACCGCCCGCTGGCCGATCGAGGGATCCGCGCCCGCTCCGAGGCCGCGTGTGAGGTTCTTCCCGATTTGAATCTTGTTCGGCGCTTTGTTGCGCTCGAGGGCTTGCAGATCGGTGTTGATCGCGAAAAAGTCAACACCCTGCAGACGCTTATCAATCATGCTGGTGATGGCATTTCCGCCGCCGCCCCCTACCCCCACCACACGGATCCTGGCCCCGTGTTCGAAGTAACTGTCGAGTTCTATCACTATCGTTTCTCCTTATGTTTTGTTTTGATGGATGAATTAGTTTTGAAAAGTCTGTCTTCAGTTTCCGGTTTACAGTTTACAGTTTACGGTTTACAGTTTACAGTTTAC